>NZ_JYMU01000037.1:0-1175 GCF_000938235.1 Bradyrhizobium sp. LTSPM299 | reverse complement strand
GAGACCGAGCGCGAATATCTCTCGGTCAAGCTCGACGATCCGAGCTTCCCGGCCCCGATCTACGCCTCGCTGGTGAAGGGTGAGGGCGACGAGGGCTTCATCCTGATCTGGTCGCGCCGCAACGGCGACTGATCCAACCGGACCAAACCGCCCCGCCTCCTCGGAGGCGGGGCTTTTTCTGTGCTCATGACCATAACGGCGCAGAAAGAGGGAGAGAAGGCCTTCGGCCTCCTTGCATAATGCTCGCTAAGGGCTCCGCCCTCGCGCGCGCAAGGGTGAAGCGCCGAAGCCGGCGCCGGCCGGAGTGGTATCCCCGGTCTTCCGCGCCCTCGCAGAATTTTCAATGACGACATGAGCGGCAGGCGCGTGCAGACGCGCGCGTGCCGCGCGCCCCCTTGGGCGGGTGATCCCCCTCCACTCCGGCCGCCCTTGCCCTTGCTACCCCGGTCTCGCCGACGGGCAGGGTTGCAGCGCAGCGCTGCGCTTTAACCCAACCCCAAAGGGAGAATGAGCGATGACGATGATGACTCTGACCCGGAACGAGCAGCCTGTTTCCAGCGGCTTTCGCGTGGACGTCTCGCGCGGCGAGCGTCTTGGCCGCGTGTCATCGGAATGGTTTTTCCGACCCGACGATGAGCGCTATCTCAGCCTGACCGATCTTCATGACGCGGTACGCCGCCGCGCCGACCGCGCCCGGACCCGTACCGTGGAAAGCCGGGCCGTGAGAGTAGAGGCGGGCCGCGACAATGCCGAACGGTTGGCCCTGATGGTACCGGGACGCAGCGAACCGGTTGCGCCGACGCATTGGAGTTTTGGGCAGTTGTGTAGCCTTGTCGGCGCGCCGACATCTTATATGCGTCAGCTTCCCGCGCCACTTACCGCGATAAACCTGCAACACGGCTTGCTGTCACACCGTGGTGAGTTGGTGAAGACGTTGGAGGCTGATGACGGCCGCATTGAGCTTCGTGCCGTGACCGGGCCGGACTATGGCCGCATCTGGGATCATGAACTTGTCACCGCCGTGATGAAGATCGCGGGTAACGGCAACGGGGATACAAGATGGAAGGTGCCCGGGGTGCTGGATTGGGCGACCATGACCCACAACCCGTTCGTGGACATCACCAAGGACACGACGACACTCTACGCGAGCGATCGGGATGTGTTCCTGTTTTTGG
>NZ_JYMU01000036.1:0-1175 GCF_000938235.1 Bradyrhizobium sp. LTSPM299 | reverse complement strand
GAGACCGAGCGCGAATATCTCTCGGTCAAGCTCGACGATCCGAGCTTCCCGGCCCCGATCTACGCCTCGCTGGTGAAGGGTGAGGGCGACGAGGGCTTCATCCTGATCTGGTCGCGCCGCAACGGCGACTGATCCAACCGGACCAAACCGCCCCGCCTCCTCGGAGGCGGGGCTTTTTCTGTGCTCATGACCATAACGGCGCAGAAAGAGGGAGAGAAGGCCTTCGGCCTCCTTGCATAATGCTCGCTAAGGGCTCCGCCCTCGCGCGCGCAAGGGTGAAGCGCCGAAGCCGGCGCCGGCCGGAGTGGTATCCCCGGTCTTCCGCGCCCTCGCAGAATTTTCAATGACGACATGAGCGGCAGGCGCGTGCAGACGCGCGCGTGCCGCGCGCCCCCTTGGGCGGGTGATCCCCCTCCACTCCGGCCGCCCTTGCCCTTGCTACCCCGGTCTCGCCGACGGGCAGGGTTGCAGCGCAGCGCTGCGCTTTAACCCAACCCCAAAGGGAGAATGAGCGATGACGATGATGACTCTGACCCAGAACGAGCGGCCTGTTTCCAGCGGCTTTCGCGTGGACGTCTCGCGCGGCGAGCGTCTTGGCCGCGTGTCGTCGGAATGGTTTTTCCGACCCGACGATGAGCGCTATCTCAGCCTGACCGATCTTCATGACGTGGTACGCCGCGGCGCCGACCGCGCCCAGACCCGTACCGTGGAAAGCCGGGCCGTGAGAGTAGAGGCGGGCCGCGACAATGCCGAACGGTTGGCCCTGATGGTACCGGGACGCAGCGAACCGGTTGCGCCGACGCATTGGAGTTTTGGGCAGTTGTGTAGCCTTGTCGGCGCGCCGACATCTTATATGCGTCAGCTTCCCGCGCCACTTACCGCGATAAACCTGCAACACGGCTTGCTGTCACACCGTGGTGAGTTGGTGAAGACGTTGGAGGCTGATGACGGCCGCATTGAGCTTCGTGCCGTGACCGGGCCGGACTATGGCCGCATCTGGGATCATGAACTTGTCACCGCCGTGATGAAGATCGCGGGTAACGGCAACGGGGATACAAGATGGAAGGTGCCCGGGGTGCTGGATTGGGCGACCATGACCCACAACCCGTTCGTGGACATCACCAAGGACACGACGACACTCTACGCGAGCGATCGGGATGTGTTCCTGTTTTTGG
>NZ_JYMU01000035.1:0-93421 GCF_000938235.1 Bradyrhizobium sp. LTSPM299 | reverse complement strand
AATGGCTTGAGCCAGCGCCCAAGCTCGTCTTCCCACTTCGACTTCGTGTCCACCATGGTCGGCCCTCCAAAGCCGACCACCCATGAATCATTGAAAATCTGATTCGGGAATCCAGTTTCGCCAATCAATCGCCAAAATCTGCCAAAGTAGTGCTAGAAGTGCGGGCGGGTCGGGTACACGATTTCGGAATATTGGAAGAATACCTCTGAGTTGCCCGACGTGTCAAGTTGCCGTGTCGAGCGCCGGCAGCGGCCGGCTACTTTGCATGGGGTTGTTTTCGATATTTTGGCAGCGCGCGTCTGCGGCGGCCGTTTACTCTGCCGCCTTGGTCACGATCCGCACCTCCGACGTCAGCGTCTTGTGCACCGGGCATTTGTCGGCGATTTCCATCAGCCGCTTGCGCTGATCGGCGTCGAGCGCACCCTCGATTTTGATGACGCGGTCGATCTGGTCCAGCATGCCCTCCCGCGTCTCGCACTCCTCGCAATCCTTCGCATAGATCTTGTTGTGCTGAAGCGTCACGGTGATGCGCTCGACCGGCAGCGATTTGCGGTCGGCATACATCCGCATCGTCATCGAGGTGCAAGCGCCGAGCGCAGTCAGCAGGAAATCGTAAGGGCCGGGGCCGGTATCCTCGCCGCCAGCGGCGGCGGGTTCATCGGCCAGCATCCGGTGTGGCCCTGTCGTGACGATCTGCTGGAACTTGCTGTTGCGGGTCTCCTGCACCACGACGTTGCGCGGCGTGTTGCTCGTGTTTGCCGTCGGCTTCGGTGCCGCGAGATCGACATAGCGTTCGACCCAGGCGCCGATCACGTCGGCGACATAGGCAGCATCCTGTTTCCCGCTTAGCAGATGATCGGCGCCCGCAAGCGAGACGAAGCTCTTGGGATGTTTGGCCGCGACGAAGATATGCGTGGCGTTGTCGATGCCGACGGTATCGTCGGTCGGCGAATGCATGACCAGCAGCGCCTTGTGCAGCTTGGTCACCTGCGCCGTCAGGTTCTGCTCGGCGACGTCGTCGAGCAGTTCGCGTTTGATGCGGAACGGGCGGCCAGCGAGCGACACCTCGACCTCACCCTGCGCGCGGATGCCCTCGACCTTGTCCTTGAACAGATGCGTGATATGGGCGGGATCGGACGGTGCCGCGACGGTGACGACCGCTTTCGCTTCCGGAATCTGCCCGGCTGCCGCGAGGATCGCGGCGCCGCCGAGGCTGTGGCCGATCAGGATCGCGGGCGCCTGCCGTGTCTCGCGCAGATGATCGGCGGCGCGGACGAGATCGGCGACGTTCGACGAGAAGGTCGAATTGGCAAAATCGCCCTCGCTGGAGCCGAGGCCGGTGAAATCGAACCGCAACGTGGCAATGCCCTTGGCCGCGAGCGCCACCGCGATGCGCTTTGCGGCCAGCACGTCCTTGCCGCAGGTGAAGCAATGCGCGAACAGCGCATAGGCCTTGACCGGTCCGTCAGGCGTATCGAGCGCAGCGGCAAGCTGATGGCCGCCGACACCGGTGAATTGAAAGCGTTCATGCGGCATGTCGGGCTCCATCATTGTTGCTGTTGTTCAGTCGCCAGAATAGCGCTGTTCGGCCCAGGGATCACCGCGATTGTGATAGCCGCGCACCTCCCAATAGCCCGGCGCATCCTCGGTCAGAAATTCGATGCGCTGTAGCCATTTGGCGCTCTTCCAGAAATACAGATGCGGCACCACGAGCCGTACCGGGCCGCCATGCTCCTGCTCCAGCGGCTTACCCGACCAGCTATGGGCGAGCAGGGCGTCCTCGACGGCGAAATCCTCAAGCGGCAGGTTCGTCGTATAGCCGTCATGCGAGTGCAGCACGACGAAGCTTGCGTTCTCACGTGGCTGGCAGGCGGCGAGCAGGTCGCGTGTTGCGAGGCCCTCCCATTGATTGTCATAGCGCGACCAGGTCGTGACACAGTGAATGTCGGAGACGAACTGCGTCTGCGGCTGCGCCACGAATTGCTCAAAGGTCCAGAAGATCGGATGCGCGACCGCGCCGTAGACGTCGAGACGCCAGCGTGCCTCGGAGATATTGGGCAGCAGCCCAAGGTCGAGGACCGGCCAATCCCGCGTCAGATGCTGACCGGGCGGCAAGCGCTGTTCCTCCGGCCGGCTGATCTTGCCGGTGAGGAACTTGCCTTCGCGCGCCCAACGCTGCTTGCTGCGCGTCAGCTTGCTCTCGGTGGGCGGTTGGTCGTCGTCGGTCATGGCGGCGTCACTCGTGGCGATGCATCGCCGATTCGTGCTTGGTATCGCGCATGGTCGTGTAAATCAGCAACGACAGGAAGATCATGCCGCTGAGGTAGTAGTAGAACCAGTCTTCATGCCCGATGCTCTTGAAGTAGAGCGCGACCGCCGGCGCGGTGCCGCCGAACACCGAGACAGTGATGGCGTATGGTAACCCGACGCCGAGCGCGCGGACATTGGTCGGGAACAGTTCGGCCTTCACGATTGCGTTGATCGAGGTGTAGCCGGCGACGAAGATCCAGGCGGAGCAGATCAAAAGGAACGCGATGAAGGGCGACTTGGTCTCCTTCAATACAGTCAGGATCGGGATGGTCGCCAGCGTTCCGGCGACGCCGAAGAAGATCAGGAGCGGCTTGCGGCCGATGCGGTCGGAAAGCGCGCCGTAGATCGGCTGCAGGATGGTCGCGAAGATCAGCGAGCCGAAGATCACGAAGGTGGTCTGGTCCTCGGTCAGGCCCACCGAGAGCTTGACGAAGGTCTGCATGTAGGTGGTGAAGGTATAGAACGCCGCGGTGCCACCGGCGGTGAGGCCGACCACCAGCAGCAATTCGCGTGGGTAGTTCAGGAGGCCGCGGATCGAACCGGTCGGCTTGGAAACCTTCTTGGCTTCGATGAACGCCTCGGTCTCGTGCAGGCCGCGCCGCATCACCGCCGCGAAGATCGCAAGGAAAGCGCCGATCACGAACGGAATCCGCCAGCCCCAGGCCCTCAGCTCGTCCGGCGTCAGGAAGACCTTTTGCAGCAGCAACAGCACGATGATCGCGGTGAGCTGGCCGCCGATCAGCGTGACGTATTGGAAGCTGGAATAGAAGCCGCGATGGTTCGGGTCGGCGACCTCGCTGAGATAGGTGGCGCTTGCGCCATATTCACCGCCGAGGCTCAGGCCCTCGATGATGCGGGCCAGCGCCAGGATCACGGGGGCGGCAATGCCGATCGTGGCGTAGGTCGGCGTCGCCGCGATGATCAGCGAGCCGAAGCACATGCAGACCACCGAGAGCGTCAGCGACAGGCGGCGGCCATAGCGATCGGCGATGTAGCCGAACAGCCAGCCGCCGAGCGGGCGCATCAGGAAGGTTGCGGCAAACAACACCGCGACATTGAGCTGCTGCACCACCGGATCGCTGTTCGGAAAGAACGCCGGCGCGAAATACAGTGCAAATGCCGTGTAGGCGTAGAAATCATACCACTCGACGAGATTGCCGACCGATCCGATGAAGATCGCCTTCACCCGCCGCTCGACGTCGTGGATGTCGAGATGGTCGCTCGCGGACTGAGCGGTTTGATCGGTCATAGCGTGGCCTCCCGGACTCTTTTGTTTGATTCCGGGGCCAAGCTACCTCATTTGGGTGGCGTGATGGAACTGCTCTCCGGCTCGTCAGGCGTTCTTGGAGGCGTTCTTGCCAAAGAGCATTGGCAGTTGACGCGGGCCGCGCACCGTGCCTTCAGACCAGGTGACCTTGCCGGCCGGGTCGAGCCGGAAATCCGGGATCCGCTTCAGCCATTCCTCGATTGCGACCGTCATCTCCATCCGCGCCAGATTGGAGCCGACGCAACGATGGATGCCCAGGCCGAAGGCGGCGTGGCGGTTCTCCTTGCGGTCGATCACCACCTTGTCGGCGTCGGGGAACATGGCGGGATCGCGGTTGGCCGCCGGGAACGACAGCAGCACCATGTTGCCCGATTTCACCGGGCAGCCAGAGATCGTGGTCTCCTTCATCACCTCGCGGGCCATCGTCACCGGCGAATACGCGCGCAGGAATTCCTCGATCGCGGTCGGGATCAATGCGGGCTCGGCGAGCAGCCGCTCGCGGTCAGCGGGTGTCTTGGCGAGATGCCAGAGCGAGGAGCCGAGCGCGCTCCAGGTGGTATCGATGCCGGCGATCAAAAGCAGCCGCAGCGAGCCGAGCACATGATCGTCCGAGAGCGGCTGGCCGTCCGGTCCCTTTGCCTGCATCAGGCTTGAGATCAGGTCGTCGCCCGGCTCAAGCTTGCGCTGCTCGAGATGGGCCATGAAGTAGCCCGTCATCTCCCGCACGCCGCTCATCAGCTGGTTGTCGTCCTTGATGCCGAGCTCGAGGATCTGGTGGATCCACTTGATGAAGAGGTCGCCGTCTTTCTCGGGGATGCCGAGCATGTGGGCGATGGCGCGCACCGGGATGTGCTTGGTGTAGCGCGCCGCGGCGTCACAACGGCCATCGGCGATGAACTCGTCGATCAGCTCGTTGCAGATCGCGCGCACCCGCGGTTCGAGCTTCTTCATCGCATCGGGCGTGAAGGGGTGCAGAAGCACCTGCTTGGCGGGCTTGTGCTCCGGCGGATCGGAGGTAATCGGCGGCGCCCTCGCGGTGATGTCGGGGCGGACGTCGCGCACGATCACGCGACGCGAGGAGAAATGCTCGGTGTCGTAGGCGATCTCCTTCACCGCCTGATAAGTGGTCGGCATGTAGCAGCCGAGGAAGCGCTCGGTGTGCACGACGGGCGAGGCGGCGCGCAGCTCCTCCCAGATCGGAAACGGATCTTCGGTCCAGGTCGGATCGGTGTGGTCGAAATCGTTGACCCAGTCGGTGACCGCCGGGTGTTCGGGCACGAAGTTTACGGACTCGGAATCGGACATCGGGTCGTTTCCTCTGCTCGTTCGTTCAAGAATGGACTGAATGCGACGGGGGTTACTCTTCCGTGACCTCGATCGCGATTTCCGGACAATTGGTCTGGGCAAGCCAAGCCTTGTCCTCGAGGCCATCAGGGACGGACCCGTCGCCGATCTCATGGGCGTTGCCGTATTCGTCGAGTTCGAACAGTTCGGGGGCGAGTGATTTGCAGCGGGCGTGACCCTGGCACTTGTCCTGGTCGACGCGGATCTTCAGCTTGGACATGCAAGCGCTCTCCCTCGGTGCTCGCGCGCAGTGGGGCGCGCCAGGTTCCACATTGTTCTCTTTGCAAGTTCTAGCTTGCTTGGGCGGCTGGCATCTAACCGGACCACCAAGTTATAGCATATTACATTATCGAACCGCTTACGCGTCAAGCGAAAATTCGGCGTGGTGGACCGTCCGGGCAACGTCTGCACGGCAGAGTGGCCAATCCGCGATCTGCAAGAGGGATCATCATTTGGATTTTCGATCGAGACCATTGAGGAATCTAATTTCCAAATGACGCTGTGAATTGTCAGCATGAACGGCAGACTGAAGGGGTATTTGCGATGGCACTCATCGGGTCGCGTCCGGACTGGCTGACGTTCGACTGCTACGGGACGCTGATTCAATGGGATGAGGGCCTGATCTCGGCGACAAATCGAATTCTGGCGCGCACCGGATCGAGCATCGAGCCGCAGGCGTTTCTGGAGGTGTTTGATCGCCATGAACATTCCCTCGAGCGAAGCCGCCCGCATCTGTCGTTCAAGGAGGTGACCGCCAAAGCGCTTGAAACCGCCATGACCGAGTTGTCGCTGCCGTCGGACCCGAATGACGCAGAGATCCTGACGTCGTCGATCGGCAAGATGCCGCCCTTTCCGGAAGTGGTCGCGACGCTCGGCCGCCTGAAGGCCGCGGGATTCAAGCTGGCGATCATCTCAAACACGGACGATGCGATCATCGCCGGGAACGTCGCACAGCTTGGCGGTCACATCGATCGGGTGATCACGGCGCAGCAGGCCCAAGCCTACAAGCCATCGCGTGAAATTTTCAAGTATGCCTGGGCGTCGATCGGGATTGACAAGCCGCGGCTCGTCCATATCTGCGCCAGCCCGCATCTCGATCTCGTCGCCGCGCGTGATCTTGGGTTCCGGGCGATCTGGATCGACCGCGGCACGGGCCGCAAGCCGTTGCCCGACTATTCGCCGAACAAGGTTGCCGCGGCACTCGATCAAGTTCCGGGATTTCTTTCAGAAGCTGGTTGGATGTAGCTCGTGAGGGGAAGTCTCGGATGACCGACCACTGACCTGGATTCAGGCGGCGCTTTCCTTCGGGCCCTCGCGTGCAATCGGGCGCGCCGGTTTCCTCATTCCTCTTTATGTAAGTTCTTGCTTGGGGGCGGCCGGCCTCTTAACCGGATCGCCAAGTTATAGCATATTACATTATCGAAGCGCTTGCGCGTCAAGCGAAAAGTCAGTGATGTCAGCCGTGATGGGACAAATCGTTCGTAAGCCGTTCAAAACCTACCACCATGGCGATCTCCGAGACGCCCTGATCCAGGCTGCCTTGCAGGAGGTCGAACTCGGCGGCCCGGAGGCGATCAGCATCAAGGCGTTGGCGAAGCAGCTCGGCGTCTCGCAGCCGGCGCCATACCGGCATTTCGCCGACCGCGACGCGCTGCTGCAGGCGGTGACCGCGGAAGCGTTCCGGCAGTTCAACGTGATCATGCGCGAGGCCATCGAGACGCCGGTATCGCAATCGAAACTGTCGCGCTTTGCGCAAGCCGCACTCGCCTTCGGGCTAGAGCGCCACGGCATCTACCGGCTGATGTTCGCGTCGCGAACCATGGCCTGCGCGCCTGTCGGCAGCGAGCTGCATACGGCGGCGATGGAAACCCTGGCGCTGTTGATCGAGGCGTTCGAGGCGCCGGCGGTCGGCCTGCTGCGCGAACGCCAGGCGCTAAAGATCTGGGCCGGACTGCACGGCATCGTGATGCTGGCGGAGCAGGGACTGCTCACCGGCGAGGTCGCCCATATCAGCCGCGAGGAATTGATGGACGAGATCGTCGAACAGACCAAGCTCGCGCTGTCAGTCGCGCTGAAGGCGGCGGAAGAGAAGGCGTAAGCCTCACCGCGTCATTGCGAGGAGCCCGCGACAAAATTGCAAAGCAATTTTGTGCTGGAGCGACGAAGCAATCCATCGCTCGGCATACGCTGAGGCATGGATTGCTTCGCGGAGCCTGTCATCGGGCGCGCGTTCGTCCGATCCGTTGGCTCGCAATGACGAATTCAGGCCTTACTTCGGCGGCCGCGGATCGATCGGCGTCGTGCCGCGCAGACCCAGAATATCTTCAAGCACCTTCGCGCCGGCCAGAAGCTGCGCCTCCGCACGGGGTTTTGCCACCATCTGCAGGCCGACCGGAAGTCCCGATGCGGTGAAGCCGCAGGGCAACGACAGCGCCGGGCAGCAGGCCAGCGTGATCGCATAGACGATGCCGAGCCATTCGACATAATTGTCGAACTTCTTGCCGTCGCATTCGGCGACGTAGCGGTTCTCGATCGGGAACGGCGGCACGATCGTCGCGGGCGCCAGCAGCAGGTCATACTTGTCGAAGAAGGCGAGGGTCCGCTCGGTCAGCGCCACGCGCTGCGCCTCGGCACGCGCGAGCTGCTCGACGGAAAGCTTGAGGCCTTCCTCTATGTTCCAGATCACCTCCGGCTTGAGCAGGTCGCGCTTGGTGCGCAACAATTCGGCCTTGCTGATCGCGAAATCGAACGCGCGCAGCACGTGGAAGCATTCATGGGCTTCGCGCAGGTCGGGATGGGCTTCCTCGACGATCGCGCCGGCTTCGGCAAAACGCTCCGCCGCCTTGCGGGTTACCGCCCTGACCTCAGCATCGACAGGCGTGATGCCAAGGTCGGGTGAATAGGCGATCCGCTTCGGCTTGTTGCCAGAACGCGCCGCTGACAGGAACGATGTCGGCAGCACGGGCAGGGACAGTGGATCGGCCGCATGCTCGCCACTCATCGCATCCAGCAGCAGCGCAAGGTCCTCGACGTTGCGCGCCATCGGTCCCTGCACGCCGAGCGTACGGTTGACCCCGAATTTCGGTGTGTGCGCGACGCGGCCGATGCTCGGCCGCAGGCCCACAACGCCGCAGAAGCTGGCCGGGTTGCGTAAGCTGCCACCCATGTCGGAGCCGTGTGCGAGCCAGGCCGTGCCGGTCGCGAGCGCCACCGCCGCACCGCCGGAGGAGCCGGCAGCCGAGCGCGATGTATCCCAAGGATTGCGCGTCGGGCCGAACACCTCGTTGAAGGTGTTGGCGCCGGCGCCGAATTCCGGCGTGTTCGACTTGGCGTAGATCACGCCGCCATTGTGTTCGAGATGCTCGACCATCAGGTCGGACTTTGCAGGGATATTGTCCTTGAAGATCGGCGAGCCCAGCGTCGTCAGAACCCCCTGGACATTGGTGAGGTCCTTGATCGGAACGGGCAGGCCGGCGAGCAGGCCGCGCTCGGCCGCGGGCTTCTGCATCAAGGCCTTTGCGTGGCTGCGAGCACGGTCGAAGCACAGCGTCGGCAGCGCGTTGACCTTGCCGTCAACCTCCGCGATGCGCTTTTCCAGCACGTCGAGCAGGTCGAGCGGGGTCACGTCGCCGGCTCTCAGTTTGTCGACGATGGCGCATGCCGTTTCCCGTACCAATCCCTGATCTGCCATGCGCCGTTGCTCCTATCGGTTTTGCTTTCAGGTGCTGTAGAACATTTTTCGCGGTTGTGGCAATGCGCGGAGTTAGCCGTCATTGCGAGCCAACGGGTCGCGCGATGCGCGCCCGATGACAGGCTCCGCGAAGCAATCCATCGGTCCGCATATCGGGAGCGATGGATTGCTTCGTCGCTGCGCTCCTCGCAATGACGTGGAGAGGTTTGTGCCTAGCCCCACCCCGACGTCAAACCGCCATCCACCGTATAGATCACCCCCGACGTATACCCCGCGCGGTCCGATGCCAGGAACGCCATCAGGTCGCCGATCTCGCGCGCATGGGCGGGACGGGCGAGCGGCAGGCCCTTTTGGAATTCCTTGTAGCGGTTCTCGTCGCCGAACTGATGCTTTGCACGGGTCTTGAGCAGCGTGACGTGGCGGTCGGTGCCGACCGGGCCGGGATTGATGCCGACCACGCGGATGTTGTCGGCGAGGCTTTTTCCGCCGAGCGCGCGGGTGAAGGCCATCAGCGCCGCATTGCCGGCGCTGCCGCAGATGTAATTGGCATCGAACTTCTCGCCGGCCGCGCCGATATCGTTGACGACAACGCCGCCACCGCGCGCCTTCATCTGGGCGTAGATCGCGCGCGTCAAATTGATGTAGCCGAACACCTTCAGCTCCCAGGCGTGTCGCCAGGTGGGTTCGTCGATCTTGTCGATCGAGCCGCCCGGGATATCGCCGGCATTGTTGACGAGGATGTCGATGTCGGCGGCCTCTTTTGCGAGCCGCGCGAGGTCGTCCGGCTTGCGCAGGTCGACCACGCTGATCGCGGCATCGATCTGATGCGCCGAGCGCAACCGCTCGGCGAGTGCCTTGAGCTGTTCGCCGTTGCGGGCGGCCAGCAGCAGATGGGCGCCTTCCTCGGCGAAGGCTTCGGCGGCGGCCGCGCCAATGCCCTTGGAGGCGCCGGTGATCAGGACACGCTTGCCGCGCAGATGCAGATCCATGGGAGTGCTCGCTTGCTATGAGGAACGGATGTCGGCGAATTTGGTGGGGCAGGGTCGCGCCCCGGTCAACACTGCACTGCAGCGTTGCGCCCGCGCGAAGTTTGGTTCATTGCAGGCGATCACAATAGACGGCATTCCCGGCCGGGCAAATCACAAGGGTGTTCTCGATGAGCAGCGCAAAGAAGCAGTATCGGATTGCGGTCATTCCCGGCGACGGTATCGGCAAGGAAGTGATGCCCGAGGGGCTGCGCGTCATCGAGGCGGCGGCGAAGAAGCACGGCGTCGCGGTGCAGTTCGACCATTTCGACTTCGCCTCCTACGACTATTACGAAAAGCACGGCGAGATGATGCCGGCCGACTGGAAAGAGAAGATCGGCAAGCACGATGCGATCTATTTCGGCGCGGTGGGCTGGCCGGCGAAGATCCCGGATCACGTCTCGCTGTGGGGTTCGCTGATCAAGTTTCGCCGCGAGTTCGACCAGTATGTCAATCTGCGCCCGGTGCGGCTGATGCCCGGCGTGCCGTCGCCGCTGGCGAACCGCAAGCCCGGCGACATCGATTTCTGGGTGGTGCGTGAAAACACCGAAGGTGAATATTCGTCCGTCGGTGGCCGCATGTTCCCCGATACCGACCGCGAATTCGTCACGCAGCAGACGGTGATGACCCGCATCGGCGTCGACCGCATCTTGAAATTCGCGTTCGACCTGGCGCAGTCGCGGCCGAAGAAGCATTTGACCTCGGCGACCAAGTCGAACGGCATCTCCATCACCATGCCCTATTGGGACGAGCGCGTGGAGGCGATGGCCAAGAACTATCCCAAGGTGAAGTGGGACAAGTACCATATCGACATCCTGACCGCGAATTTCGTGCTGCATCCGGACTGGTTCGACGTCGTGGTCGGCTCCAATCTGTTCGGCGACATCCTCTCCGACCTGGGACCTGCCTGCACCGGCACGATCGGTATCGCGCCGTCGGGCAACATCAATCCGGCAGGCAAGTTCCCCTCGGTATTCGAGCCGGTGCACGGATCGGCGCCCGATATCGCGGGGCAGGGCATCGCCAACCCGATCGGCATGATCTGGTCGGGCGCGATGATGCTGGAGCATCTCGGCGAGAAGCAGGCGGCAGACGCCATCGTCGGCGCCATCGAGCGCACGCTCGGCGAACGCACGCTGCGGACGCGCGATCTCGGCGGCAATGCCGATACCACCGCTTGCGGCAAGGCCGTCGCGGAGATGGTGGATTGATTGTTCTCACCCTCTCCCCTTGTGGGGGAGAGTCGCTTCGCGCAGCGAAGCGGGGTGAGGGGTCTGCATCCGCGGAGAGAAACCCCTCATCCGTCGCGGACTGCGTCCGCGCCACCTTCTCCCACAGGGGGAGAAGGGAAGAAGCGCACTGTTCGCGCACACCTTTAGGGTAGTTACCCCTTCACAATCCTTCGGCAATGCTCCCATGCCGCGTCGATCAGATTCTCGCTCGCCTCGGGTGTGCGGAAGGCTGAATGTGCCGACAGCGTCACGTTGGGGATCTTCGTCAGCGGATGATCCTTCGGCAGCGGCTCGGTGTTGAAGACGTCGAGGCCGGCGTGGCGGATATGGCCTGATGCGAGCGCGTCGATCATCGCGGCCTCATCGACGATCGCGGCGCGCGCGGTGTTGACCAGGATCACGCCCGGCTTCAGCTTTGCGATCTTTTCGCGGGTGATCATGCCGCGGGTCTCGTCGTTCAGCAGCAAATGGATCGAGACCACGTCGCTGGTCGCCAGCACCGTGTCGAGATCGACGAAGTCGATGCCGGGATAGGTCTTGGGCGACCGGTTCCAGGCGATCACCTTCATGCCGCTGCCGAGCGCGATGCGCGCGACTTCGGCTGCGATGCCGCCGAAGCCGACCAGCCCCAGGGTCTTGCCGGTGAGCTGCATGCCGTCTTCGCGCAGCCAGTTGCCGGCGCGCATCTCGCGGTCCATCTGCGCGATCACGCGGGCCGACGACCACATCAGCGCGATCGCGGATTCCGCCACGGCCGTGTCGCCATAGCCCTTGATCAGGTGCACGGAGATTCCGAGCTCGGCGAGCTCCTCCGGATTCATGTAGCTGCGCGCGCCGGTGCCGAGGAACACGACGTGCTTCAAGCTGGTGCAGGCCTTGGCGACCTCGGTCGGCAACGCGGTATGATCGACGACCGCGATCTCGGCGCCGTCGAGGACCGCGGGGTAGTGCTCCGGCTTGATGTCGGCATCGCGGTTGATCCGCATCCTGGGATCACCTGGCTTCTCCAGCCGCTCCATGATCACGGCGAGCGATTCATTGGCGTCGACGAATACTCCGCGCACGGAAGGCCTCCGGTGTTGTTGTCGTCAGGATGCGACGCCGGCGAGCGCCAGCACCGTGTGCAGCAACACGTTGGCGCCGGCGGCGCAATCGGCCTGCGTCGCGTCTTCCAGCTCATTGTGGCTGATACCGTCCTTGCAGGGCACGAACACCATTGCCGTCGGCATCACGGTGTTGAGGTTGCAGGCGTCGTGGCCGGCGCCGGAGGTGATGCGGCGGTGGGAGTAGCCGAGTTGCCTGGCGGCGTTCTCCACCGCGTCGACCAGTTTCGGGTCGAAATGCGTCGGCGGCTTGCGCCAGACCAGGTCGAGCTTGACGTCGACCTTGCGTCGCGCCGCGATCTCAGCGATTGCAGCGCGCAAATCCGCATCGAGCGCATCCATGATCGCAGCATCGGCGCTGCGGCAGTCCATCGTGAAGGCGATCTCGCCGGGGATGACGTTGCGCGAGGGGTTTGCGATCACAGCTTCGCCAATGGTGCCGACCGCCTTCGGGCCGTGTTTTTTGGCGATGCTTTCCATCGCCAGCACGATCTCCGACAGCGTCGCCAGAGCGTCGCGCCGCAGCGGCATCGGGGTCGATCCGGCGTGGCTCTCGAAGCCGGTGATCTTGCCGTCGTACCAAAGCACGCCCTGGCCGGAATCGACCACGCCGATGGTCTTGCCCTCGGCCTCCAGGATCGGGCCCTGTTCGATGTGCAGCTCGACGAAACTAGAGAATTTCTGCCGCCCGACAGGGGCCTCTCCGCGATAGCCGATGCCGTCGAGCGCCTGCGCCACTGTGACGCCGTCGGCGTCCTTGCGCGACAGGATGTCGTCGGTGGTGAAGTCGCCGACATAAGCCGCCGAGGCCATCATCGCCGGCGCGAAGCGCGAGCCTTCCTCATTGGTCCAGTTGCAGATGCAGATCGGCAGCTCGGTCTCGATACCGGCGCCGTTGAGCGTGCGGACCAGCTCGAGCGCGGCAAGCGTACCGAGGATGCCGTCATATTTGCCGCCGGTCGGCTGGGTGTCGAGATGCGAGCCGACACCGATCGGCGGCTTCGACATATCTCTTCCTTTCCTCAGCCCGAACATCGAGCCGAGCGCGTCGACATGAAATTCGAGGCCGGCCTCCTCGCAGGCTTTGCGAAACCAGTCGCGCACCTGCTTGTCCTCGGCGCTCAGCGTCAACCGCCGCACGCCGCCTTTGGCGGTTGCTCCGTATTGCGCGGTTTCGTGGATGGTGCCCCAGAGGCGGGCGGAATCGATCTGCAGATTGGATACGGCTCGGTTCATGCGGCTTGTTTCCCTCACGCGACGGTTTTTTCATGGCCCGCCGTCGCGGCGCCGTCAACCGCTACGCTTGCTTGCGCGAACTGGCGGGCGAGATCCGCAACACGCTCGACGGCGACCGCATCGGGGGAGGTAAGCCAGCTTGCCGAGAAGGTGAGCGGTGCCAGTTTGACGTCGGTGTCGAGCAGTTGCAGCCGTCCGGCGGTGAGTTCGTTCTCGACGATCACCGAGGGGATCACGGCGATGCCGAGCCCCTCGATCGCCATGTGAATGACGGTCGCAAGCGAGGCGCTGGCGTGCAGCCGGATCGGCGGCAGGTCGGGCCGGTCGAACACGGCGCGCACGGCCTCATAGGGTTTGGTCTTGCGCGGAAAGGTGATCATCGGAAACCGTGCAAGATCGCGGCGTGTGACAGGGGCATTGCCGAGCCCGAGCGAGGGGCTGGCCAGGAAGCCGATCTGGTAGTCGCACAGCACGCGGCTCTGCACACCGGGGGTGGACAACGGCCCGACCACGAAGGCGAGCTCGATTTCCTGGGCGAGCAATCGCGCGGTCAGATTCGGCGTGATGTCGACCTCGATCTCCAGCGACAGGTTCGGGTAGATTTCGTTGACGCTCTTGACCAGCCGCGGCAGCCAGGTGTGGACAATTGTCTCGGCGACGCCGAGGCGCAGAACGCCACGCATCGCCGAGCGGTCGCCGACCTCCGCCATCATTTCGGACCGCAGGCCGATCAGCTTCTCGGCATAGACCATCATCTGCCGCCCGCTCGGCGTCGGCGACGCCACGCGATGGTCGCGATTCAAGAGCTTGACACCCATTTCGCGCTCAAGCTGCGCGATGCGCTGCGAGATCGCCGGTTGGGTGGTGTTCAGTCGCTGGGCGGCGCCGCGGAAGCTGCCGAGCTTGACGACCCAGAGGAAGGTTTCGATCGAGCGGAAGTCCGTCATCGGAAGCATTTTCCAATCGATAAGCAGGATTTATCGATTATGATTAAAAAGGACGATTAGACATTATAGCATACTTGGTGTTGGCTGTCTTTGCTGAGATTACAGGCAGGGGAGTTTAATGACTGATTTTGCGGCAGCGCAGCGATCGTCCGAACAATCGTCGCTTCCGAGCCGGGACGCGCGCCTGGCCTGCCGCAACGGTATGGCCTCCAGCACGGCCGGCGTCGCCAACGGCTTCGTCCAGGGCAATCTTGCGATCCTGCCGGGGAAACTCGCCGGCGCCTTCCATCGCTTCTGCCAGCTTAATCCGAAGCCGTGTCCGATCATCGGCATGTCCGACGTCGGGGATTTCAGGATCCCGGCCCTTGGCCTCGACCTCGACATCCGCACCGACGTGCCGCGCTACCGGGTCTGGCGCGCCGGTGAGGTGGTCGAGGAGCCGACCGATATCATCAAATATTGGCGCGACGATCTGGTTGCCTTCGTGCTCGGCTGCTCGTTCTCGTTCGAAGAGGCGCTGATGGACGACGGGCTGCCGATCCGCCACATCGAGCACAAGGTGCGCGTGCCGATGTACCGCACCAATATCGCGTGCAGTCCGTCGGGTCCGTTCGCGGGGCCGATGGTGGTGTCGATGCGTCCGTTCAAGCCGAAGGATGCGATCCGCGCGGTGCAGATCACGTCACGTTTCCCGTCGGTTCATGGCGCGCCGGTGCATCTCGGTCATCCGCATGCGATCGGCATCAAAGACATTGCCAAGCCCGACTATGGCGATCCGGTGCCGGTCGCCGACGACGAGATCCCGGTGTTCTGGGCCTGCGGCGTGACGCCGCAAGCGGTGATCGCAAATGCAAAGCTGCCCTTCTCGATCACGCATGCGCCGGGCTTGATGCTTGTCACCGATCTCAGGAACAAGCAGCTTGCTGTGCTCTGAATAGGCATTTCGTGCAATTCATTGAGGCTTTACTGCGCGCTATAAGCGCCTCATCGATAGACCAAACAGGGGACTTTTCGCATATGACGATTACTCGCCGTAACGTATTGCTTGGCGCCTCCGCCGCCGCCGCGCTGGCCCCGATCGTAGCCCGCGCGCAGACCGCCGAAGTGGTGATCGGCGTCCTCTACCCATTCTCCGGCGCCAGCGCCCAGATGGGCGTTGACGCGCAGAAGGCCTATGAGGCCGCACTTGACGTCATCAACACCAAGTATGATTTCGACCTGCCGCTTGCCAAGGACGCAGGATTGCCGGGGCTCGGCGGTGCCAAGATTCGCCTTGTCTATGCCGACCACCAGGGCGACCCGCAGAAGGGCCGTGCTGAGGCCGAACGCCTGATCACACAGGAGAAGGTCTGCGCGATCGTCGGCACCTATCAGAGCGCGGTCGCAGTCACGGTGAGCCAAACCTGCGAGCGCTATCAGATCCCGTTTGTCTCGGCCGACAACTCGTCGCCGAGCCTGCATACCCGCGGCCTGAAATTCTTCTTCCGCGCGGCTCCCCATGACGAGATGTTCTCGAAGGGCATGTTCGACTTCTACGACGCCATGAAGAAGAAGGGCACCAAGATCGAGACGCTGGCACTGTTCCACGAGGACACCATCTTCGGAACGGACTCCGCGAACGCGCAGACCAAACTTGCCAATGAGCGCGGCTACAAGATCGTCGCCGACATCAAGTACCGCGCCAATTCGCCGTCGCTGTCGGCCGAGGTTCAGCAACTCAAGGCGGCCAATGCCGACGTCCTGATGCCCTCGAGCTACACCACCGACGGCATCCTGCTGATCAAGACCATGGGTGAGCTCGGCTACAAGCCGAACGCCATTGTCGCGCAGGCGGCAGGCTTCTCGGAGAAGGCGCTGTACGACGCGGTCGGCGACAAGCTCGAAGGCGTCATCACCCGTGGCAGCTTCTCGCTCGATCTCGCGGCCAAGCGGCCGATGGTCGGCAAGATCAACGCCATGTTCAAGGAAAAGTCGGGCAAGGATTTGAACGACAACACGTCGCGGGAATTCATGGCCCTGATCGTGATGGCGGATGCTATCAACCGCGCCAAGTCGACCGATGGCGAGAAGATTCGCGACGCGCTGGCGGCGACCGATATCCCGGGTGAGCAGACCATCATGCCCTGGAAGCGCGTCAAGTTCGACGAGATGGGCCAGAACAACGACGCCGACCCGGTGCTGCTGCAATATGTCGGCGGCAAGTTCGTCACCATCTCGCCGGCGCAGGCCGCCGTCGCCGAAGCCATCTGGCCGATGAAGTAGGCCGGGTCGCATTTTCCGACGTCGTCCCGGGCAAGCGAAACGCAATCCCGGTCCCCCACGCGAGTGCTCGCACTCGTCGCGTAACCTCAGGCAGGCGATTTGCGATGATTGGTTGTTGTCCCTCCTACCGACGCATTCGTAGCTATGCGTCCCGGCTTTCGCCGGGACGACATCGGAGTCATGCCTGGACAGGGGCGCAACGCCCGTGACCGCCGAAGCCATTATCCAGAGTCTGGCAAGCGGCCTGTTGATGGGGCTGCTCTACGGATTGATCGCCGTCGGGCTCGCATTGATCTTCGGATTGATGGACGTCGTGAATTTCGCGCACGGCGAATTCCTGATGATCGCGATGTACGCGACCTTCTTCCTGTTCGCGTTCTTCGCGATCGATCCCTTGCTGGCGGCGCCGCTGGTCGCAGCGGCCCTGTTCGTGTTCGGGGCGGTGGTCTATCTCTTGATCGTCCGTTTCGCGGTGCGGGCCAAAGCCAATGCCGGTATGGTGCAGATCTTCTCGACCTTCGGTCTTGCGATTGTGATGCGGGGTCTGGCGCAGTTCTTCTTCACGCCTGATTATCGCAGCGTCACCCATTCCTGGCTCGGCGGCAAGACGATCTCGGTCGCGGGCATCTATTTGCCCGAGCCGCAGCTGGTCGGCGCGCTGGTCTCGATTGCGGCGTTTGTCGCGCTCTACTTCTTCATCAACCGTACCGATTTCGGCCGCGCGCTCGAGGCGACACGCGAGGACGCCGGCGCGGTGGCTCTGGTCGGCATCGACAAGAACCGCGTGTTCGCGCTCGGTTGGGGCCTTGGCGCGGCACTGGTCGGGCTCGCCGGCGCCATCATGGCGAGCTTCTTCTACATCTATCCGGACGTCGGCGCGTCGTTCGCGCTGATCGCCTACGTCACCGTGGCGCTCGGCGGCTTCGGCAGCGTGTTCGGCGCCTTTGCCGGTGGCATCATCGTCGGCCTGGTGGAGGCGACCACCGCGCTGATCCTGCCGCCGTCGCTGAAATCGGTCGGCATCTACGCCGTCTATCTGCTGGTCGTCTTCATTCGGCCGCGCGGCCTGTTCGGATCGATGTGATGGATACGACCTTCGCCCAACGCCGCCGCCGCGACCTGATCGTGGCCTTCTGTCTCGCCGTCGTCGCCGCGCTGGTGCCGCTGTTCGTCAAGGACGTCTATGTCCAGAACATCATGGTGCTGACCCTGATGTACGCGGCGCTGTCGCAGAGCTGGAACATCCTGTCCGGCTATTGCGGGCAGATCTCGCTCGGACATGCGCTGTATTTCGGATTAGGGGCCTATGCCACCGCGCTGCTGTTCACCAAGTTCGGTGTGCTGCCGTGGTTCGGCATGCTGGCCGGCGGGGTGATCTCCGCCGTGATCGCGATGGTGCTCGGCTATCCCTTCTTCCGCCTGCGCGGGCATTATTTCGTGATCGCGACCATCGTGATCGCCGAGATCGGGCTGCTTCTGATCCAGAACTGGGATTGGGCGGGTGCGGCGCTCGGCATCACGATTCCGATGCGCGGGGACAGCTGGCTGAAATTCCAGTTCGCCCGCTCCAAGCTGCCCTATTTCTACTTCGCGCTGGCGCTCGCCTGTGTCGCCTGGTTCGTCACCTGGTGGCTGGAAGATTCCAAATGGGGCTATTGGTGGCGCGCGGTGAAGGACAATCCCGACGCCGCCGAAAGCCTCGGCGTGGTCGTGTTCAATTCCAAGATGGGCGCAGCCGCAGTCTCCGCATTCCTCGTCGCTGTCGGCGGCGGCTTCTATGCGCAATTCGTCTCCTATATCGACCCCGAAAGCGTGATGGGCTTTCAGTTCTCGCTGCTGATGGCCTTGCCCGCGGTGGTCGGTGGCATCGGCACGCTGTGGGGGCCGATGCTCGGGGCCGTCATCCTGATCCCGCTCACCGAGCTGACGCGCTCTTTCATCGGCGGCTCCGGCCGTGGTGTTGACCTGATCGTCTATGGCTCTCTGATCGTCGCCATCTCGCTGGCGCGGCCGCAGGGACTGGTCGGACTGTTCGCCTCCCGCAAGGAGACCGCGCGATGACCGCACTGCTGGAAACCCGCGGCGTCTGGCAGCGCTTCGGCGGCCTCGTCGCCAATAGCGACGTCTCGATTTCGGTCGGCCGCGGCGAGATCGTCGGCCTGATCGGCCCGAATGGCGCCGGCAAGTCGACGCTGTTCAATTTGATCGCCGGCGTTTTGCCGCCGACGCAAGGCTCGATCATCTTCGACGGCGAGGACGTGACCAGCCTGCCGGCGGCCGAGCGCTGCCAGCGCGGCATCGGGCGCACCTTCCAGGTCGTCAAAAGCTTCGAGACCATGACCGTCATCGACAACGTCATCGTCGGCGCGCTGATCCGCAACACGGTGATGCGGGTGGCGCGAAAGAAGGCCTACGAGGTGCTGGACTTCTGCGGCCTTGCCGCGCGCGCCAATGTGCTCGCCAGCGACCTGGTGCCGTCGGAGAAGCGCCGGCTCGAGGTCGCCCGCGCGCTCGCCACCGAGCCAAAGCTGCTGCTGCTCGACGAGGTCCTCACCGGGTTGACGCCGGTCGAAGCCCAGACCGGCGTCGAACTGGTGCGCAAGGTGCGCGCCACAGGCGTCACCGTGCTGATGGTCGAGCATGTCATGGAGATCGTGATGCCGCTGGTCGACCGTGCCATCGTGCTCAATCTCGGCAAGGTGCTGGTCGAGGGCAAGCCCACCGACGTCGTCCGCAATCCAGAAGTTATTTCTGCCTATCTCGGGGATCGTCATGCTGTCGGTGCGTGAAGTCACCACCGCCTATCAGGGCCTGGTCGCGATCTCCTCGGTTTCGATCGACGTCGCCAAGGGCGAGATCGTCTGCGTCGCCGGCGCCAATGGCGCGGGCAAGTCGACGCTGCTCAAATCGATCGCCGGCGCCGAGCGGCCGCGCTCGGGGACCGTGACCTTCGACGGCAACCGCATCGACGGCAAGCCGCAGCATGTGATCACCGCCGGCGGCATCGCCTTCGTGCCGGAGAACCGCCGGCTGTTTCCGCGGCTCTCGGTGCGCGACAATCTAAGGCTCGGCAGCTATCTCTATCGCAGCCAGGCCGACCGCGATGCGCCGCTCGATCTGGTGTTCCAGCTGTTTCCACGGCTCGGCGAACGGCTGGAGCAGCGCGCCGAGACGCTGTCCGGCGGCGAGCAGCAGATGCTGGCGATCGGCCGCGCGCTGATGACGCGGCCGCGGCTGTTGATGCTGGACGAACCGTCGCAGGGCATCATGCCAAAACTGGTGGATGAGATCTTCCAGGCCGTGAAACGCATCCGCGACGCCGGCATGACCGTGCTGATCGTCGAGCAGCGCATGGCCGAATGCCTCGAGATCGCCGACCGCGCCTACATCCTGCAAACCGGCCGCGTGCTGATGCAGGGCACCGCGGCCGAGATCAGCGGCAATCCCGACGTGCGCAAGGCGTATTTGGGACTTTAGCTGTCGACCGAGCCTGGATCCGAGCTCTGGCCGCCGTCGTCAGCGACCAGCGCATGGCGGAGCGATTGAATTCGCTCGTTGAGGGAAATCATCTCCGGCACCGTCAGTCCCGAACGGCGCAGAAGGGTTTCGGTGAGGCATCCGCTCTCATCATGGAGCCGCTTGCCGCTAGCCGTGAGCGCGACCTGGACCTCGCGCTCGTCCCGGGGATTTCGCCGACGCGATAGCAGTCCGGCGTGTTCGAGCCGCTTGACCAGCGGCGTGATCGTGCTCGGCTCCAGGTCGAGCCGCTCGGCAATCGTCGAGATGGTTTGCTCGCCGTTCTCCGCCAGCACGCTCAAGACCAGGTATTGCGGATAGGTGATCCCCATGGCGTCCAGCATCGGCTTGTACGCCCGGTTGATCGCCATCGACGTCGCGTAGAGCGAGAAGCAGAGCTGTCCGTCGAGCGGGACATGAGATGTCATGACGAGCTTTTCCCTGCGAGATGAGCGGGTTACTGCGATAATACTTATCGCGATAAATAGTTCTGGACAAGGCTTCAGATTGTCGCTATCAAATATTTATCGCGATAATGATTATCGTGATAATTAATAAGGAGAGCCAAAATGATCCAGAAGCTTCTCGCCTCGGCGGCGCTGCTTGCCCTCGCGACCGGCATTTCGCCTGCGGCCGCCCAATCGACCCAACCCGAATCCATCGTCCTCGTGCACGGCGGATTCGTCGACGGTTCCGGCTGGGAGGGCGTCTACAATATCCTCAAGAAGGATGGCTATCAGGTCACCATCGTTCAGAACCCGACGACCACGCTGGCCGACGACGTGGCGGTGACCAAGCGTGCGATCGCCGAAGCCAACGGCAAGGTGATCCTGGTTGGACATTCCTACGGTGGTGTCGTCATCACCGAAGCCGGCAACGACCCCAAGGTCGACAAGCTCGTCTACATCACAGCCTTCGCGCCTGACAAAGGCGAGTCGGTGTCATCGCTGATCGCCAACCCGCCGCCCGGCGCGCCGGTGCCGCCGATCCTGCCGCCGCAGGATGGCTTCCTGCACCTCGACAAGGCCAAGTTCGCGGCCTCCTTCGCCGCCGACGTGAAGCCTGAGCTCGCGTCCTTCATGGCCAACGCGCAAGTGCCCTGGGGCGTTGCCGCTCTCAGTGGTGCCGTGACGGAGCCGGCGTGGAAGACCAAGCCGAGCTGGTACCTCGTTGCGACCGCCGACAAGATGATCCCGCCGGATGCCCAGCGCGCCATGGCGAAGCGGGCAGGCGCCTCGGTCGTCGAACAGAGCGGAAGCCACGCGGTCTACGTCTCGCAGCCGAAGGCCGTCGCTGAGCTGATCGAGAAAGCCGCCAAGGCTCACGCGAAGTAAGCAACCGCTCTACCCATACGTCATTGCGAGCAAAGCGAAGCAATCCATCTCACCGCGTGCTGAGCCATGGATTGCTTCGTCGCTCCGCTCCTCGCAATGACGGGGGAGGGTCTAATGCCCATGTTCCGGCAACGTCAGCCCGAACACCTTGGTCAAATCCGCCACCTGCTCCGGCGACAGATAGCGCGGGTTCAGTCCGCGCAGCAGCAGATAGAGCTTTGCAGTCTCTTCCAGTTCTTCGGTCGCGAACACTGCGGCTTCCAGCGTATCGCCCGACACGACCGGGCCGTGATTGGCCAGCAGCACGGATGAGTATTTTCCCGCCAATCCCCTGATCGCGTCGGCGACATCAGGGTCGCCAGGGCGATAATACGGCACCAGCGCGGTCTGGCCGCATTTCATCACGTAATAAGCGGTCATCGGCGGCAGTGCGGCGCGCGGGTCGATCTCGGGCAGCATCGAGAGCGCCACCGAATGGGTCGAGTGCAGGTGCACCACCGCGCGGGCCGCGCTGCGGGTTTGATAGAGCGCGGTGTGCAGCGGCACTTCCTTGGTCGGCGCATCGCCGGAGATCAATCGGCCGTCCGCGTCTAGGCGCGACAGCTTGGCGGGATCGAGGAAGCCGAGCGAGGCGTTGGTCGGCGTCACCAGCCAGCCGCCATCATGGACGCGGACGCTGATATTGCCTGACGACCCCGGCGTCAGCCCGCGCTCGAACAGCGAACGGCCGAAGCGGCAGATGTCCTCACGAAGCTTTGTTTCGCTCATGATGCCAGCCTCCGATTTCCCGCCTTGTCCCATGCTTTGGCAGCGCGGCCAAGCCGTGATAGGCAGGCGTAACGGCTAAGAAAAACTCTCGAGGGATCGTCGCATGTCCAGTTCCGCCAAACCGCGTATCGCCGTGATCGGGCTCGGCTCGATGGGGTTCGGCATGGCGATTTCGCTGAGGCGCGCCGGCCTTGAGGTGACCGGCTGCGACGTGTCGGCTGATGCGGTCGCACGGCTTGTAGCAGATGGCGGCAGGGGCGCGACGACGCCGGCCGCGGCGGCCAAGGATGCCGACATCGTCGTCAGCGTCGTCGTCAACGCGGCACAGACCGAAGCCATCCTGTTCGGCGCCGATGGCGTCGCCGAGGCGATGCTTGATGACGCCGTGTTCGTCTCCTCCGCGACCATGGACCCCGACATCGCGCGGCGCCTGGCCAAGCAGCTCGAGGCGACCGGCCGCCACTATCTCGACGCCCCGATCTCCGGCGGCGCGCAGCGTGCCGCGCAGGGCGAACTCACCATTCTGGCCTCCGGCAGCGCCGCGGCGTTCGCGAAAGCGCGGCCGGCGCTGGATGCGATGGCCGCGAAGCTTTACGAACTCGGCGATGCCGCGGGCGAGGGCGCGGCGTTCAAGATGATCAACCAGCTGCTTGCAGGCGTCCATATCGCGGCGGCCTCGGAAGCGATCGCCTTCGCCGCCAAGCAGGGCCTCGACATCCGCAAGGTCTATGAGGTGATCACGGCCTCCGCCGGCAATTCTTGGATGTTCGAGAACCGGATTCCGCATGTGCTTGACGGCGACTATGCGCCGCGCAGCGCGGTCGAGATTTTCGTCAAGGATCTCGGCATCATCCAGGACATGGCGCGCACCGCGCGCTTCCCGGTGCCGGTGTCGGCCGCGGCGTTGCAGATGTTCCTGATGACATCAGCCGCCGGCATGGGCCGCGACGACGATGCCTCGGTGGCGCGGATGTATGCCCAGGTCACCGGCACGAAGTTGCCCGGCGCGAAATAAGAGGATCTCAAAATGCCCTGCTTTGCCGCCAACCTCTCCATGATGTTCACCGAGGTCCCGTTCCTCGACCGCTTCGAGGCCGCGGCGAAAGCGGGTTTTGCCGCGGTCGAATTCCTGTTCCCCTACGAATATCCCGCCGACGAAGTCGGCAAGCGGCTGAAGGCTGCCGGACTGACGCAGGCGCTGTTCAATCTGCCGCCGGGCGACTGGAACGCCGGCGAAAAGGGCTTTGCCGCGCTGCCGGATCGTTTCGCCGATCTGCAGCAGAGCCTGAAGACGGCGCTGCCCCATGCGCAGGCAACCGGCGTCAAGCGGCTGCATCTGATGGCGGGAATCGCCGACCGCAGCGATCCCAGGGCGGTCGCGGCGTTTCGCAAGTCGATCGCTTACGCTGCCGAATTCTTTGCGCCCCACGGCCTCGACGTCGTGATCGAGCCGATCAATCCGCGCAATGTACCCGGTTATTTCCTCAACGACTTCCTGTTCGCGCGCGACCTCATCAACGAGCTGAAGATTCCGAACCTGAAGCTGCAATTCGACATCTACCACTGCCAGATCATCCATGGCGACGTGACGATGCGGCTGCGCGAGATGATGCCAATCATCGGCCACGTCCAGATCGCCTCGATCCCCTCGCGCAACGAGCCCGACGGGGAGGAGCTGAACTATCTGTTCCTGTTCGAGGAGCTCGACCGGCTCGGCTATGGCGGCTTCGTCGGCTGCGAATACAATCCGCGCGGCAAGACCGCCGATGGCCTCGCCTGGTTCAAGCCCTACGCCGGAGCAAAATCGTGACGCTGGCCGCGAAACTGGCTCTTGGCTGCATCGCCGACGACTATACCGGCGCCTCCGACCTCGCCAACACGCTGACCCGCGCCGGGTTGCGCACGGTGCAGACCATTGGCGTTCCCGCAGATAATCTTGCGCTGCCCGAGGTCGATGCCGTCGTCGTTTCGCTGAAGAGCCGCTCGATCGAGGCCGGTCTCGCCGTCACCCGCTCACGTGCCGCCGAGACCTGGCTGCGCGGCCGCGGCGCTCAGCACGTCCTGTTCAAGATCTGCTCGACCTTCGACTCCACCGTTACAGGCAATATCGGCCCGGTGATGGATGCGCTGCGCGCCGATTCCGGCGACGCGATCGTGCTGGTGACACCAGCCTTTCCGGAAACCGGCCGCACCGTCTATCAGGGCAATCTGTTCGTCGGCGCCGTGCCCCTCAATGAGAGCCCGCTGAAGGACCATCCGCTCAACCCGATGCACGATTCCAACCTCGTGCGGGTGCTGGCGCAGCAAAGCAGGACTGGGGTGGGGCTGATCGACCTGGCGACGCTGAATCGCGGCGCTGATGCCGTCTGGGCCAGGCTCGCCGATCTCGTCGGCAAGGGGACCGGCGCTGCGATCGTCGACGCCGTGTTCGACCGCGACCTCGAAACCATCGGGCAGGTGGCGCTGGGCCATCGCCTCTCGGTCGGCGCCTCCGGCATCGGGCTCGGACTGGCGCGCGCGCTGGTCGCCTCGGGTCGCGTGAAGCCAGACGCACTGAATGCTACGCCTGACGCGGCGGTCGGAGGGCCGGCCGCCTGCCTCGCCGGCAGTTGCTCGCAGGCGACCCTGCAGCAGATCGCCAGCGCTGAGAGGGTGATGCCGGTCTTGCATCTTGATCCCGAACGGGTGGTCGCAGGCCCGGACGAGGCGCGGCGCGCGGTTGCCTGGGCAAAGGACCGAATCGGCGACGGACCGGTTCTGATCGCGAGCAGTTCGACCCCCGACGAGGTTGCAGCTCTGCAATCTCGTCATGGCCGTGATGCAGCCGGACATGCCATCGAACAGGCGATGGCCGACATCGCCGAAGGTCTGGTGCAGTCGGGCGTGCGCAGGCTGGTGGTCGCCGGTGGTGAAACATCGGGCGCCGTGGTCGATCGGCTGCGTATCCCGGGATTCCTCGTCGGTGCGGAAATCGCTGCGGGCGTGCCGGTTTTGCGCGCCGTCGGAGTCGAAAGCGGCGAGATGCTGCTTGCCCTGAAATCAGGCAATTTCGGCGGTCCGCAATTTTTCCTGGACGCACTCGATTTGATGCGCTGACCGCGCGAAGTGCGCCATTTTCAGACGCACATTTTCGACTCAGTAGTTCAACGGGGTTCCAAATTAACTCTACCGCAGGGGCGAGCAGGCATTGATGCCTGCGGCGTCCTGCCACGCCGGTGTCTCTCCAGCCGTCACGATCGGAAGCTCACGATGCTCGCCAAATACTCGATCCGCGCCAAGATCATTGCCGTGGTTGCGTTCCTCCTCCTCGTCGTTACGGGCATGGGTTTGCTGGCCGTCAGGGACATGCGGGCAATCAACGCCAACACCGTCGACATCACGACCAACTGGCTGCCGAGCGTGCGGATTCTTGGCGAATTGCGCGCGGGCCTCATCACCTATCGCAACGTGATCCGCGAACACATGCTCGCCGAAACGCTCGAGGAGAAGCTGGCAGCGGAAAAGACCCTGGCTGGTGTGGTCGAGGCCAACACGAAGACCCGTGCGACCTACGAGGCCGTAATTACCTCGCCGGAAGAGCGCGCGCTGTACAATCAGTGGGTTGATACCTGGACGCGGTACAAGAAGGGCACCGAAGAGGTGATGGAGCTGTCGCGCAAGGAAGCCGGCAAGATTCCGCATGAAGCCCACGAGCTGAACACCAAAACCGTGAACAAGATCGGTCTGGAGGCCGACGAGATCCTGCGCAAGGACATCGACCTCAACAATACCGGCGCCGACAAGGCGGCCCAGGACGCCGCCGACAACTATTCGTCTGCCTTCATGATGCTTGCCGTGCTGCTCGGAATAGCTCTTGTTGTCGGCGTCGGCGTCAGCTTCTACCTGGTTCGCGACATATCCAGCGGCATTGCCTCGATCGTGACGCCGATGCAGGCGCTGGGCCGCGGCGACCTGACCGCGATCGTGCCGCATCAGGGCGAAAAGACCGAGATCGGCGCCATGGCCGACACGCTGCAGGTCTTCAAGGAAGCCCTGGTCGCCAAGAAGGCGGCTGATGAAGCCGCCGCGGTTGACGCGGAGGCCAAGATCGAGCGCGGTCGCCGGGTCGATGCCATCACCCGCAATTTCGAGACCATGATCGGCGAGATCGTGCAGACGGTGTCGTCGGCCTCGACCCAGCTCGAGGCTTCGGCCGGCACGCTGTCGTCGACCGCCTCTCGCTCGGAGGAGCTGACCACCGCGGTCGCAGCCGCCTCCGAGGAGGCCTCCGCCAACGTGCAGTCGGTGGCCTCGGCCACTGAAGAGTTGTCATCGTCGGTGACCGAGATCAGCCGCCAGGTGCAGGAATCGGCGCGGATGGCCACTGATGCCGTCGGCCAGGCCCGCACCACCAACGATCGCGTCAGCGAGCTGTCGAAGGCGGCCGCGCGCATCGGCGACGTCGTCGAGCTCATCAACACCATCGCCGGCCAGACCAATTTGCTGGCGCTGAACGCCACTATCGAGGCGGCGCGCGCCGGTGAGGCCGGCCGCGGCTTTGCGGTCGTGGCGTCGGAGGTGAAGGCGCTGGCCGAGCAGACCGCAAAGGCGACCGGCGAGATCGGTCAGCAGATTTCCGGCATCCAGGCCGCGACGCAGGAGTCGGTCGGCGCGATCAAGGAGATCAGCAGCACCATCGAGCGGCTCTCCGAGATTTCCTCGACCATTGCGGCCGCCGTGGAAGAACAGGGCGCGGCGACGCAGGAGATTTCCCGCAACGTGCAGCAGGCCGCGCAGGGCACCCAGCAGGTCTCGTCGAACATCACGGACGTGCAGCGCGGCGCCACCGAGACCGGCTCGGCCTCGAGCCAGGTGCTGTCGGCGGCGCAGTCGCTGTCGGGCGACAGCAACCGTCTCAAGCTCGAAGTCGGCAAGTTCCTGGAGTCGGTCCGCGCCGCCTAACGGGGGCAGGATGAGCGCCACCCACGGAGCCATCGTTCCGGGGCAGCTGCCGCAGCAGAAACCAGGCGTGGTGAGCTCACCCAGCTCATCACGCTTTTGCATTTCTGCAGACCTGCGATGCATCGGGGTTGCAGGGGCAAAAAAGCGCCGCGCCTGCTGACTTTCGTAGCACGTCCGTCGCTTTTGGGGCCGTGGTCCGGCCGAGGGCAGGCAGCGTCGCAACTGAGGCGGCCACGCTCCTCACCAAGCTATGCCAAGGAAGTGAAGGCCACCCACGCTGCGCGGGTTGGCGTTTGGCTTCGCATCGGGTAAATCGACCCCTAGCGGAGCGGCTTTTTTTGAAACGCCGATTCCCTTGCCTGGGCAGGCCTTTTCGGGAATTTCGGGAATACTCCTTCTATGATCGCACTGGTGCGTATCGCGCTGAGCCGGCCCTATACTTTCGTCGTGCTCGCGCTGTTGCTGCTTATCATCGGACCGCTGGCGGCGCTGCGCACGCCGACCGATATCTTTCCGGATATTCGCATTCCCGTGATCGGCGTGGTCTGGCAGTACACCGGCCTGCCGCCGGACCAGATGTCCGGGCGCATTACCTCACCGTTCCAGCGCTCGTTGACCACGACGGTCAACGACATCGAGCATATCGTCGCCAATTCCTATAACGGCGTCGGCATCGTCAAGATCTTCTTCCAACCCAATGTCGATATCCGCACCGCCAATGCGCAGGTCACCGCGATCTCGCAGACGCTGCTCAAGCAATTGCCGCCGGGCTCGACGCCGCCGCTGATCCTGAACTACAGCGCGTCCACCGTGCCGATCATCCAGGTCGCGCTGTCGGGTGAAGGCCTGACCGAGCAGAACCTCGCCGATATCGGCATCAACCAGCTGCGCACGCCGCTGGTCACGGTGCCTGGTGCGGCGATCCCGTATCCGTTCGGCGGCAAGCAGCGCCAGGTCCAGATCGACCTCAACTCGGCGGCGCTGCAGGCACGCGGTTTGTCGGGACAGGACGTCGCCAACGCGCTCGCGGCCCAGAACCTGATCACGCCGGTCGGCACCCAGAAGATCGGCGGTTTCGAATATACCGTCAATCTCAACAACTCGCCGCTCAAGATCGACGAGCTTGGTAACCTCCCGATCAAGACCGTCAACGGCGCGATGGTCTATGTGCGCGACGTCGCCACCGTGCGCGACGGCAACCCGCCGCAGACCAACATCGTGCATGTCGACGGCAACCGTTCGGTGCTGATGATGGTGCTGAAGGCCGGCGCCACCTCGACGCTCGATATCATCTCCGGCATCAAGCAGAAGGTGATCGAGGTCAAGGATCAGCTGCCGGACGCGCTCAAGATCGGTTTCATCGGCGACCAGTCGGTGTTTGTGCGCGGCGCGATCCAGGGCGTCGCCTTCGAAGGCGTGATCGCAGCGCTGCTGACCAGCGTCATGATCCTGCTGTTCCTCGGCAGCTGGCGCTCGACGGTCATCATCGCGGTGTCGATCCCGCTATCGGTGTTAGGGGCCATCATCATGCTGTCGGCGATCGGCGAGACGCTGAACATCATGACGCTCGGCGGCCTGGCGCTCGCGGTCGGCATCCTCGTCGACGACGCCACCGTGACGATCGAGAACATCAATTATCACCTCGAACAAGGCAAACCGGTCGAGCAGTCGATCCTCGACGGCGCCAACCAGATCGTGACGCCGGCCTTCGTCTCGCTGCTCTGCATCTGCATCGTGTTCGTGCCGATGTTCTTCCTGACCGGCGTGGCGCGCTTCCTGTTCGTGCCGATGGCCGAAGCGGTGATGTTCGCGATGATCTGGTCGTTCATCCTGTCGCGCACGCTGGTGCCGACCATGGCGAACTATCTGCTCCAGCCGCATGTGCATCATGAGGGCGCGCCGCCGAAGTCGCGCAATCCTTTGGTCTGGTTCCAGCGCGGCTTCGAGGCGCGGTTCGAGCGCATCCGCGGCGGCTATCACGGCCTGCTAGCGATGGCGCTCCGCCACCGTCCGACGTTCGTGACCGGCTTCCTTGCGATCGTGGCTGCGTCGTTCTTGCTGGTGCCGTTCCTGGGTCGCAACTTCTTTCCGTCGGTCGACGCCGGCAACATCCTGATGCATGTCCGCACCCAGGTCGGCACCCGCGTCGAGGAGAGCGCCAACCAGCTCGCCGACATCCAGAAGGCGGTCCGCAAGCTGGTCCCCGGTGAGATCGAGACGCTCACCGACAACATCGGCATGCCGATCTCCGGCATCAACATGACCTACAACAACACCGGCGTGATCGGCCCGCAGGACGGCGACGTCCAGATCAAGCTGAAGGAAGGCCACCGGCCGACCGAGGAACATGTGCGCACGCTGCGTGAGCAGTTGCCGCGGCTGTTCCCCGGCGTCAGCTTCTCGTTCCTGCCGGCCGACATCGTCAGCCAGATCCTGAACTTCGGCGCCCCGGCGCCGATCGATTTGCAGGTCCGCGGCGCCAACATCGAAGCCAACTTCGCCTACGCCAACAAGCTCCTGAGCAGGATCAGGAAGATTCCCGGCATCGCGGATGCGCGGATCCAGCAATCGCCGAATAGCCCGACCTTCAACATCGATGTCGACCGCACCCGCGCGCAATATGTCGGCCTGACCGAGCGCGACGTCACCAACGCCCTTGTGGTCAATCTCGCCGGCTCTTCGCAGGTCGCGCCGACCTACTACCTCAATCCTGACAACGGCGTGTCCTATTCGATCGTGATGCAGACGCCGCAGTACCAGATCGACTCCTTGAGCGCGCTGCAGGCGCTGCCGATCACCGCGACCGGCAACACGCAGGCGCCGATCCTCGGCGGCATCGCCGACATCAAGCGCTCGACCTCGAGCGCGGTGGTGTCGCAATACGACATCCAGTCGCTGGTGCAGATCTACGCGACGACGCAGGGCCGTGACCTCGGCGCTGTCGCCACCGAGGTGCGGGCGCTGATATCAGAGACCGCCAAGGAGGTGCCAAAGGGTTCGTCCGTGGTGCTGCTGGGCCAGGTGCAGACCATGAACTCAGCCTTCACCGGCCTGTTGTTCGGCCTGCTCGGCGCCGTCGTGCTGATCTACTTCCTGATCGTCGTGAACTTCCAGTCCTGGTCGGACCCGTTCGTGATCATCACGGCGCTGCCCGCAGCCCTCGCCGGCATCGTCTGGATGCTGTTCACGACCCAGACGACGCTGTCGGTGCCGGCGCTGACCGGCGCCATCATGTGCATGGGCGTGGCGACCGCCAACAGCGTGCTCGTGATCAGTTTCGCCCGCGAGCGCTATGAGGAACTTGGCGATCCCGTCGCGGCCGCGCTGGAGGCCGGGTTCGTCCGGTTCCGCCCGGTGCTGATGACGGCGCTCGCCATGATCATCGGCATGGCGCCGATGGCGCTGGGACTGGGCGAGGGCGGTGAGCAGAATGCCCCGCTCGGCCGGGCCGTGATCGGCGGCCTGATCTTTGCAACCTTCGCAACGCTGATGTTTGTTCCCGTGGTGTTCAGTATGGTACACAAGAAACAAGGCGCCAAGGCCGCCGCCTCATCGGAGATTCCGCATGTCGCCCACTGAACAGCGCCCGCCGGTTTCGCACCGGAAATTGGGCATATTCGGCGTGGTGGCGTTGATCGCCGCAGGCCTCATCGTCGGAACCGGCATTCGCGCCCGCGAGGAGCAGGGTACGCGGCTGAAGGAATGGACCGAGGACCAGGCGATTCCGACCGTTGCCGTGGCCTTGCCCAACGCCAGGGTCTCGAGCCCGACCCTCGACCTGCCGGGCCGGCTGGAGGCGTACTCGCGCGCGCCGATCTTCGCGCGGGTTTCCGGATACCTCAAGAGCTGGAACGCGGACATGGGCGCGCGGGTCAAGGCCGGCCAGGTCATCGCCGAGATCGAGGCCCCCGACCTCGACCAGCAATTGCTGCAGGCGCGGGCCGACCTGGCGAGTGCAAAGGCCAGTGCCAAGCTGTCGGAAGCCACGCTGGACCGGCGCAAGACGCTGGTGGCGTCGAACTTCGTTTCGGCGCAGGAAATCGACGAGCGCACCGCCGATCTCTCCAACAAGAACGCGTCGGTCAATTCCGGGCAGGCCAATGTCGAGCGGCTGGAAGCGCTTGCCGGCTACAAGAAGATCACGGTGCCCTTCGACGGCATCGTCACGTCGCGCGACACCGACGTCGGCGCGCTGATCAACGCCGGCGGCGGCTCCGGGCCGGCGATGTTCACGATCTCTGACATCAGCAAGCTGCGCGTTTACGTCAACGTGCCGCAGACCTATGTGCCGGCGATCAAGATCGGCGCCAAGGCGACGATTGCGATGCCGGAATATCCGAACCGGACGTTCCTGGCGACGGTGGAAGCCTCCTCGCAGGCGGTCGATGTCGCCTCCGGCACCACGCGGATGCAGCTCGGGCTCGACAATTCCAGTGGCGAGCTGATGCCGGGCGGCTACGCCGGCGTGAAGCTCAGCCTGCAGCGCGATTCTACGCCGCTGAGCATTCCGGCCAGCGCCCTGATCTTCAACAGCAGCGGATTGCGGGTCGCGACCGTCGGCTCGGACGACAAGGTGCTGTTCAAGACGGTGACGATCGGGCGCGACCTCGGCAAGGAGATCGAGCTGGCGTCGGGCCTTGCGGCCGATGACCGCGTCATCACCGCGCCGCCGGACGGCCTCGCCGACGGCGACCATGTGCGCGTGGTCGGGGTCGGCGCCAAGGGCAAGCCGACGACCGCCTCCGAAAAGCAGGACGTCAAGGGGTAGCGTGCTCCCCTTCACCTCGCCCCGCTTGCGGGGAGAGGTCGGATTGCGAAGCAATCCGGGTGAGGGGGTGCAGGTCTCTCGATAGAGCAATATTGCGGAGAAAGCCCCTCACCCCAACCCTCTCCCCGCAAGAGCGGGGGCGAGGGAGCTAAGCGACCCGCCATTCCAGAATGCCGTCACCCGCCGTGACGATGTCGCCGAGCGAGCCGACCGGCGTGCGATCCATGTTCTGCAGATAGGCCAGCGTCGCCGTATCATCAGCGGAGATGCGGCCGAGGGTACGCCGGTTATCTTCCGTGCGCAGCATGGCCACGCCATGTTCGACCTCGCCATTGCCGCGATAGATCACGGTGAAGGCCTCGACCTTGCCCTTGCCTTGGGCCTCGGTGGTGAACTCGGGCACGTCGCGTCTGTTGCGGTCGGCTTCGGCCTGCACGCTGATGTCCTGCTTCAGTGCTTGCTTTGGCGCCTCGCGCGACAGCACCACGCCATGATGCTTGGTGACGAAGCCGCCCTGGCCGTAGAGCAGGCCGAGCTTGCCGCCGCTTCTCAATTTGCGCACCATCGCGCAGGCCGCATGCGTCATGTAGGTGTTGAGCGGCGCGCCGAAGAACGTCAGCCCGCCGGTTACGGTCGGCTGCACGTCAGGGCCGAGACCGAGCGTCCGCCGCGCCATCTTCGGCACACAGGGGAAGCAGCTATAGAGCTCGATGGCGTCGAACTTCCTGCCGTCGCCCTCGATGAGATCCATTACCGTCTTCAGCACCACGGTCTGCGAATGGCTCTCGACGAACTGATCGCGGGTCAGATAGTCGCGCGGCTCTTCCGCAGAGGCGCCGCCGAGCGGGTAGATCAGCTTCTCCTCCGGCACGCCGGCGGCGCGCGCCTTTGCCAAGCTGGTCAGGATCAGCGCGCCGCCCATGTTCACCATCGGGTTCGCCACCATCAGCTTGGTGTAGGGCCAGGCGATCAGCCGGTTCTCCGGGGTCGGCGTCGTGATCTGGTCGCCGGTGAAATGCTTCTTCAGCCAGGCGTTCGGATTGTCGGCCGCGACGCGCGCATAGGTCGACCACAACTCGCCCGACTCCGTCAGCGCCTCGCGCGGCGTCTGGCCCCAATGCGCCGCGGTTGCGGATTCATAGAGCGGATAGACCGTGATCGGCCGGAACACGCCGAGCGCCACCGCCATCGGTTTCTGGAACGCGGCGCCGCGCTTCGGCTCTTCGACGTCATGCGCGAACGGCGTCCACGGCAACGCGACGCCGGCACGCTGTGCTTTCGTTGCGGTCGACTGCGCCTCGGCGCCGCAAACCGCGGCGACGCTGCACTCGCCGCGGGCGATGCGCTGCGCCGCCTCGTGCAGATAGCGGATCGGGCTCTCGCCGCCGACCGGGCCGAAATAGAGATGCGAAGGCGCAATGCCGAGGCGCTGGGCAAGCTGCCTCTCCGGATCGCGGTAACGCCAGCTCAGGAAGTTGACGATGTCGAGCGACTGGATCTCGCCCAGCAGTTTTGCGCCGCTGTCGGCCTCGGCGCGCTGCAGCGCCTGTTCCAGCAGCGTCAGCGGCTCAAGGCCGGCAACGATGTCCTTCGGACGATCGACGATCTCGCCGACGCCGACGATGACGGGAATGCGGTCTTCGGGGGATGCGGTCATTTTCTTGTTCACTTTGAGAGATTGAATTCGATGGTGCCTTTGGCCGTCATTGCGAGCGAAGCGAAGCAATCCATTCCGCAACTCGCGGAAAGATGGATTGCTTCGTCGCTTCGCTCCTCGCAATGACGGCGAGGGCCATCACTCCGCCACCAGCGCATTCATGTGCTCGACGGCTTCGGCGAAATCCTCCTTGAACTCCTGCACCACGGCGCCGGCGGATTTCACGCTGTCGATCAGGCCGACGCCCTGGCCGACGAAGTAGCTGACGAGATCGCGCGCCTTGGCGTTGCCGGCGGCCGCGGCGCGGTCGATCGAGTTGAAGGCATCGCGGCTGATGATGCTCTGGAGCGGCATCGGCAACGCGCCGGGGCTCTCGGGCGAGCGATCCCACGCATCGGTCCAGACCGAGCGGAGCTGCCGCGCGGGCTTGCCGGTGCGGCCCTTGGAGCGCACCGCGTCGCGCGACGACGCCGCGATCATCTTCTCGCGGAAAATTTCCGACGTCTCCGATTCCACGGTGGCGAGCCACACCGATCCGGTCCACGCGCCGGCCGCGCCCATCGCCATGCAGGCCGCCATCTGTCGGCCGGTCATGATGCCGCCGGCGGCGAGCACCGGCACGTCGCGGATCGGCTTGATCGCCTTGATCACCTCCGGCACCAGCACCATGGTCGAGACCTCGCCGCAATGCCCGCCAGCTTCCGTGCCCTGCACGACCAGGATATCGACGCCGGCCGCGACCTGGCGCAGCGCATGTTCCTTGGCGCCGACCAGCGCTGCCACCGGCACGCCATGTTTCTTGCCGCGATCGATCATCGCCTTCGGCGGCACGCCGAGCGCATTGGCGATCAGTTTAATTGGATGACGAAAGGACACGTCGAGCAGCTCGAGCGCAGTTTCCGCGTCGAACGGCTGCGGCTGGTTGTCGGCGACGTTCCTGGTGGTGAGCTCGATATCGTATTTCTTCAGCAGATTGCGGGTGAAGTCGCGATGCTCCTGCGAGACGCGCTTCTCCAGGCTCTTCCAGGTGACGTTCTTCTCGCCCGAGGTCGAGATGTTCTCGGGGATCAGCACATCGATGCCGTAAGGCTTGCCGTCGACATGCGCGTCGATCCAGGTCAACTCCTGCTCCAGCGTCTCCGGTGAATGCGCGGTCGCGCCGAACACACCGAACCCGCCGGCGCGGCTGACCGCCGCCACCACGTCGCGGCAATGGCTGAAGGCAAGCAGGGGGAATTCGATTCCCAGCATGTCGCAAACAGGTGATTTCATGGATGCGTTCTCTCCCGGCGGCAGCTTATTGTGTTTTTTTGCATCAGGCCCCGCGACGCTAGCGCTCATGGACGGTCAAGCCAAGCGGGTTTCGCTTGCTGCGATCTTGCGTGCAGGCGCTGCGCGCGGGACGCATTCCGTACGGCAAAAAAAGCCGGTGCCGTAGGGTGGGCAAAGCGCAGCGTGCCCACCATCTACTGCACGTATCTGGATGGTGGGCACGGCGCTGCGCGCCTTTTCCCACCCTACGAAACCACGCAAGACCGCAAAACCGGAGCCGCAAGTGACTGACACCTCTGCCTACGAGCCGCCGAAAGTCTGGACCTGGAACAAGGAGAGCGGCGGGCGCTTCGCCAGCATCAACCGGCCGATCGCAGGTCCCACGCATGACAAGGAATTGCCGGTCGGACGTCATCCGCTGCAGCTTTACTCCCTGGCGACGCCGAACGGCGTCAAGGTCACGGTGATGCTGGAAGAGCTGCTGGCGGCCGGACACAAGGGCGCGGAGTACGATGCTTGGCTGATCAAGATCGACGGCAACCAGTTCGGCAGCGGCTTTGTCGACGTCAATCCGAACTCGAAGATCCCGGCGCTGATGGACCGCAGCGGGCCGGAGCCGATCAGGGTGTTCGAGTCGGCCTCGATCCTGGTCCATCTCGCCGAAAAATTCGGCGCCTTCCTGCCGACCGACGTCAAGACCCGCGCCGAAACCTTCTCCTGGCTGTTCTGGCAGATGGGCGCCGCGCCCTATCTCGGCGGTGGCTTTGGCCACTTCTACGCCTATGCGCCGACCAAGATCGAATACGCCATCGACCGCTTTGCGATGGAGGTGAAGCGGCAGCTCGACGTGCTCGATCGCAGGCTCGCGGATAACGAATATCTGGCCGGCAATGTCTACACCATCGCCGACATGGCGGTGTGGCCCTGGTATGGCGGGCTCGCCAAGGGCCTACTGTACGGCGGCGGTGAATTCCTCTCGGTGCAGGACTACAAGAACGTGCAGCGCTGGACCGATGCGATCGCGGCACGGCCGGCGGTGAAGCGCGGCCGCATGGTCAACCGCACCTGGGGCGAGCCCTCGAGCCAGCTCCACGAGCGCCACGACGCCGGTGATTTCGACACCAGGACGCAGGACAAGATCGGCGAGCCGGCCGCGTCGTAAGTTAGTGTCGCGGGAGCGATCTCAATCCACCTCGCCCCGCGTGCGGGGAGAGGTCGGAACGCATCGTTAGATGCGTTCCGGGTGAGGGGGACCGTCCGCACACTCGCGTCTATCGAATTTGCGGAGGCGGCCCCTCTCCCCGCAAGAGCGGGGCGAGGGAGATATCGGTGCCAGCCTCAGTTCATCGGTTGGAACGCACGCGCGTTGGCGTCGATCTGCTGCCGGCTCGGCGGCACGTGCCCAAACGGCGCGTGCTCGAACCAGAGATTTCCGTCGGTTCCGAGCACGACGACGTTCTGTGCATCGACCGCGCGGAACGACTGCACTTTGCTGTCGATCTGCGTCCGCGGAGGGACGCGGCCGGTGCGCGCGAACGGCGAGTGTTCGTGCCAGAGGTTTCCATCGGTGCCGAGGACGATGAGATTGTCGGTATCCAGCGCCTGAAATCCGGTCACGTTCTGGTCAATGAACTGGCGCGCCGGCGGCACGTTGCCAAACGGCGCATGCTCCAGCCACAGCCTGCGGTCGCTGCCGAGGACGACGATAGTGTTGACGTCGAGCGCGGCGAAAGACAGGACGTTGCTGTCGATCTGTGTTCGCGGCGGGACCCGGCCGGTGCGTGCGAACGGGGAGTGCTCATGCCAGAGGTTTCCGTCGGTGCCGAGGACGATGAGATTGTCCGTATCCAGCACCTGGAAGCCGGCCACATTCTGGTCGATGAATTGACGCGCCGGAGGGACGTTGCCGAACGGCGCCTTCTCAAGCCACAGCCGCCTGTCGGTGCCGAGAACAGCTACGGTCCCGGCATCCAGTCCGTGAAACGCCATCACGTCGGCGTCGACCTGGACGCGCGGCCCGACACGGTCCAGCCGCGGAAAAGGCGGATGCTCGAGCCACAGTTTTCCGTCGCTGCCGAGCACGAGAATGTTCTGCTCGTCGAGCGCCTGAAACGTCGACACGTTTTGATCGATGAAATTGCGGGCAGGGGGGACGTGACCGAAGGGACTGTGCTCCAGCCACAAGCGTTGATCGGTTCCAAGGACGAAGACGTCTGACATGGCATTGCTCCAGTTGGTGGTTTCAATGCGGTCAGTATGGGGCGTGGCGGGAAGCGCAGTAGTGATGTTTCTCACATAACAACTTTAAGGAGAATTTGAATCGTCGGCCTATGCCAGCAGATCGTCGTAGTCCGGATTCTTCTTCATGAAGCCCTGGATGAATTCGCATTTGACGACGAGCTTGCGGCCTTGCGCACGTATCGCCTCCAACGTAGCGCGCGCGAGCCTCGAGCCGATGCCCCGGCCGCCGAGTTCGGGCGGCACCTCGGTGTGGATGAGGGTGATCGTATCGGGCGACTTGCGATAGACGACGAAAGCGATGGCGCCGTCGGCCTCCAGCTCGAACCGGCTCTGTGCCTCGTTGTCGCGGAATGTCTCGGCCATGGTCCGGTGCTCGCGGTTACTTGTTCTGCGCGCCTTCGGCCGCCGGAAACACCACCCGGTCGTCGGTGCGGCAATAGCGGTCGGCGAACATACGGCCGATCGGGTGATAGCGCTCCATATGCACGCGCATGGCGTCGCGATCCCAGAGCTCGTCGCGGATGTAGAAATTGATGCCTTCGCCCATGATGAGCTGGCGGTCGCCATTGACGTCGATCAGCTTCCAGGTCTTGCACTCCATTGCGAAAGGCGCGTCGGCGAGCCGCGGCACTGCGATCTTGCTCGATGGTGCAAGCTTCAAGCCGAGATAGGACGGCTCGCCGATCTCGGGCGGAAAGTCTCCGCTACTCTCGTGCATCGCACGCGCCAGCGGCTCGTCGGTGAGATGGACCACGAATTCGCCTGATCGCTGGATGTTGATGAGCGTGTCCTTCTCCCGGCCGTCGGGGCGCCGGTTGACTGCGAACATGCAGAGCGGCGGATCCTCGCAGAACACGTTGAAGAAGGAGAACGGCGCGGCGTTGACGACGCCGCTCGGGCCTACGCTCGTCACCCAGGCGACCGGCCGAGGCAACACGAACGAGGCGAGCACCTTGTAGCGTTCGCGCTGGGTGAGGTCGCTGGCGGCGTATTCCATGGGGAGGTCCTGGTCGGCTGCCGAAGGGTGGGCAAAGCGAAGCGTGCCCACCATCAAGTGTCGTGCTCGCGAAGGTGGGCACGCTTTCGCTTTGCCCACCCTACGAAGCTCTCCCCGCGAAGAGCGGGGAGGAGAGAGTTTACACCATGCTCAGTTCATGGCGGCCGACCACCATCCAGTGCACCTCGTCCGGACCGTCGGCGAAGCGGAGGTGGCGGACGTCCTGGTACATTTCGGCGAGCGGGGTCCACTGCGAGATGCCAGTGGCGCCATGCATCTGGATCGCCTGGTCGATCACCTTGCAGGCGCGCTCGGGGATCATGGCCTTGACCATCGACACCCAGACGCGCGCCTCCTTGTTGCCGAGCACGTCCATCGCCTTCGCTGCCTTCAGCACCATCAGCCGCATCGATTCGATCTCGCATCGGGCCTGCGCGATGATCTGCAAGTTGCCGCCGAGATGAGCGATCTTCTTGCCGAACGCTTCGCGGGTCAGGCCACGCTGCACCATCATGTCGAGCGCCTTCTCGGCCTTGCCGATGGTGCGCATGCAGTGATGGATGCGGCCGGGACCGAGGCGGACCTGCGAGATCTCGAAGCCGCGGCCCTCGCCGAGCAGGATGTTCTCCTTCGGCACGCGCACATTGCTGAAGCGCAGATGCATGTGGCCGCGCGGCGCGTGGTCGTGGCCGAACACGTGCATCGGACCCAGGATCTCCACGCCGGGCGTGTCCTTTGGCACCAGGATCTGCGACTGCTGCTTGCTCGGGGCCGCGTCCGGATTGGTCTTCACCATCACGATCATGATCTTGCAGCGGGGATCGCCGAGGCCGGAGATGTAATATTTCTCGCCGTTGATCACCCACTCGTCGCCGACCAGCTTTGCGGTGGTCGAGATGTTCTTGGCATCGGAGGAGGCGACGTTCGGTTCGGTCATCGCATAGGCCGAACGGATCTCGCCGTTGAGCAGCGGCTTCAGCCACTTCTCCTTCTGCGCCTTGGTGCCGACGCGCTCCAGCACCTCCATGTTGCCGGTGTCGGGCGCCGAGCAATTCATGGACTCCGACGCCAGCGGGCTCTTGCCGAGCTCGGCCGCGATATAGGCGTAGTCGAGATTGTTCAGGCCGTCGCCGGTCTCGGCGTCGGGCAGGAAGAAGTTCCAGAGGCCGACCTCCTTGGCCTTGTCCTTGGCCTTCTGCAGCACCGCGAGCTGTTCGGGCGTAAAGCTCCAGCGATCGGTCTTCTTTTCGCCGTGGCGATAGAACTCGACCGACATCGGCTCGACGGTCTCGCGGATGAACTGCTTCACATGATCGTAAAGCGGGCGGACCCGTTCCGACATCCGCAGATCGTTCAGCTCATCGCCCGGGCTGAGCGTGTAGTTGGTGGTGCGGGGCACATAGGCGTGTTTCATTGTTGTTTCTCCCATCGGCGAAGGCGCGTGTTGCGGCGGACAATAGACGCGGGCCGCGTCAAGCGCGAGCCGATTTTCGCGATGATCTCTACCGCATCGCGGAATATGACGGCGGCGCTTCAAACAATGTTTGAACGCCGTCGTCTGCGACCCAATGTGTCGCGGATGGACTCACACCATCCGGTGCATCGCGCAAATCTTGTTGCCGTCGGGATCGCGCAGATAGGCAAGATAGAGCTTGCCGGCAGCACCTTCGCGGACGCCGGGCGGATTCTCGCACGGCTTGCCACCGGCAGCGACGCCGGCCGCGTGCCAGGCCTCGACCTGCTCGGGCGAATGGCAGGCAAAACCGATCGTACCGCCATTGGCGTGCGTCGCGGGCTCGCCGTCGATCGGCTTGGAGACCGAGAATACACCGGTCTTGGTGATGTAGAAAATGCGGTGACCGTCGACCCTGGCTGACCGGACATCGACGGTGGCCAGCAACGCGTCATAGAACGCCTTGGACTTGTCGAGGTCGTTGGTGCCGATCATCACGTGCGAAAACATTCTTGAAATCCTCCGTGTTGCCTATGGCGCGAACGCTAGCAGCAGTTTTGGCCCGACGGAAGCGGGTGCCGCGCCGCGGGAGTATTGATGCGCGACGTGCAATCTACGCAACACTCGGTGTCGTCCCGGCGAAGGCCGGGACCCAACCACAAATGTTGATTGTTGCGTTGCGCCGGAACGACGAGTCTCGCTTACAACACCTCCGCGGAGTATGGGTCCCGGCCTTCGCCGGGACGACGATTGTGTGTGTGGCAAGCGATCGCCTAAAACGCCGTGTACCCGCCATCGATCACGAAACAATCCGCGGTATGATACGACGACGCCTTGCTCATGAGGTAGACCGCGATACCGCCGAAATCACTCGGCTCGCCGAAGCGGCGCACCGGGATGCGCGGCATCACGTTGGCGACGAATTTGTCGTTGGCCATGATGCCTGCGGTCATGTCGCTCTTGATCCAGCCGGGCAGGATCGCGTTCGCGGTGACGCCGTGGCGCGCCAGCTCGACGCCGAGCGCGCGGCACAGCGCGTTCAGCGCCGCTTTGGAGCCGGCATAATGTTCGTTGCGCGCGGTGCCGAACAGCGAGGCCAGGCTCGAGGTCGCGACCAGCCGGCCGAATCCGTCGCCGGCCTCGGCGCGCTCGGTCATGTGGCGCGCGGCGACCTGGAACACATGAAAGACGCCGTCGAGATTGGTCGCGAACATCTTGCGCCATTCCTCCTCGGTGCGGTCGATGAAGGCGCGCCGTCCGCCGCCGCCGATACCGGCATTGGCAAAGCAGCCGTCGACGCGGCCGAAGGTGTCGAGCGTTGCCTTCATCGCGGTCTTGACCGAACCGGGATCGCTGACGTCGCAGAATTGCGTGACGACCTTGCCGGGTCCGGCCGCCATCGAGGCCGCCGCGTTGGCGTTCTTCTCGGCGTTGCGACCCCAGATCGCGACGTTGCAGCCGGCGGCGTTCAGCGCCTGCGCGATGCCGAGGCCGATGCCGCCATTGCCGCCGGTGATCACTGCGACGCGGCCGGTGAGGTCGAAGATGCCACTCATTGGGGTTTCCATTTGGTTTGGCGCGCGTTAATCACGCGTCCGAGGATGGGCTTGGCCGCAACCATGGACAAGCCCGGTACAAAAATCAAATATGGGTCGGAGCACAATTCGACTTGCCGCGCTACCAACGCGGCACAACTGACGGAGGAAACCATGCAGTTCAAACATGTCACGCTCGACTTCGACGGATCGGTCGCGATCCTCAAGCTCGACCATCAGGAGGTCATGAACGCGGTCTCGATGGACATGCTGGGCGGCCTCGCCGAGGCCCTCGATGCGATCGACGACAAGCGCGAGGAGGTGCGCTGCCTGGTTATCACGGGTGCGGGCCGCGCGTTCTGCACCGGTGCCAATTTGCAGGGCCGCAACGCCCAGCAGAAACCCGGCAAGAGCAACGCCGGCGCGTCGCTCGAGACCGGCTTCCATCCGTTCCTGCGCCGGCTGCGCAAGCTGCACTGCCCGATCGTCACGGCCGTGAACGGCCCGGCCGCCGGCGCCGGGATGAGCTTCGCATTGATGGGCGACCTGATCCTGTGCGCGCGCTCGTCCTACTTCCTGCAGGCGTTCCGTCGCATCGGCCTGGTGCCGGATTGCGGCTCGACCTGGCTGCTGCCGCGGCTGATCGGCAAGGCGCGCTCGGTCGAGCTGTCGCTGCTCGGCGAGCGGCTGCCCGCCGAAAAGGCGTTGGAATGGGGCCTCATCAACCGTGTCTATGACGACAATGCGCTGATGGAGGAGACGATGAAGCTCGCGCATGAGCTGGCCAACGGTCCGACGGTCGCGCTCTCGCTGATCCGAAAACTGTATTGGGACAGCCCGGAGAATTCGTTCGAGGACCAACTCAACCTCGAATTCGAGTCGCAGCGCATCGCCGGGCGCGCAGAGGACTTCAAGGAAGGCGTCACCGCATTCCTTGAAAAGCGACCGGCGAAGTTCAAAGGCAAATGATCGAGACCGAACTCGGGCGCTGCGTCGCCACCTTCCATCCCGGCGCGACCGGCGTCACTGGCGCGGCAAAATTGTCCGGCGGCGCCAGCCAGGAGACCTGGACGTTCGACATCGTGCATCCCGACGGCCCTGTTGGCGCGATCCTGCGCCGCGCGCCGCCGGGCTATGGCGCTGCGCCGGGACGTGCCGCCGGCCTCGATGCGGAAGCTGTGCTGATGCAGCTCGCGCATGACGCGGGCCTGCCGTCGCCGAAGGTGATGCATGTCTTGAGACCGGAAGACGGCCTCGGCCGCGGTTTCATCATGGCGCGCATCGAGGGCGAGACCATCGCGCGCAAGATTTTGCGCGACGAGGAATATGCCGGCGCGCGGCCGATCTTGGCGCGCCAGCTTGGGCGCGTCATCGCCGGCATCCATGGCCTGCCGCGCGCGAAGTTGCCGCAACTGCGCAGCATGTCGGCGACAAAGGAGATCGACGATCTCGAGCGCGAGTACCGCAGCTTCAATTGGCCGCGGCCGGTGTTCGAGCTGGCGCTGCGCTGGCTGCGCGATCACGATCCCGGCCCGTCGTCGGAGGTGACGCTGGTGCATGGCGATTTCCGCCATGGCAATCTGATCATTGGCCCCGACGGCGTCCGCGCCGTGCTCGACTGGGAGCTCGCGCATTTCGGCGATCCGATGGAGGATCTCGGCTGGATCTGCGTCAACTCCTGGCGCTTCGGCGAAATCGACAAGCCGGTCGGCGGTTTTGGCACACGCGAGGAACTGTTCGCCGGCTACGCGGAGGCCGGCCGCAAGGCCGACCCTGATAGGGTGATGTTCTGGGAGGTCATGGGCACGCTGCGCTGGGGCGTGATGTGCTGCGGCATGATGCAGCGCTTTCGTTCCGGCCCGGACCATTCGATGGAGCGCGCGATGATCGGGCGGCGTTCGTCGGAGACCGAGATCGATTTGCTGCGGCTACTGGCTCCGCGAGGAAAGTAAGATGCAGGACGAACCGACGCCCACCGAGCTGATCAAGGCCGTTGCCGATTTCCTGCGCAACGAGATCACGCCCGTCATCAAGGGGCACAACGCCTTCAAGCTCCGCGTCGGCATCAACGCGCTCGATCTGGTGACGCGGCAGTTGGCGCTGGCGGAGCAAGGCGATGCGGCTGAAGCCGCGCGGCTGAAGCAATTGCTTGGTGCCGACTGTGCACTGCTTGAGCTGAACCGCGCGCTATCGGAGAAGATCGCAAGCGGCGAGGTGGATCTGACGACGCCGGGCCTGTCGGAGCATCTCTGGCAGACCACGATGGACAAGCTCGCCGTCGATCAGCCGAACTATGCGTCGTACAAGCGGGAGCTTGGTGGAAAATAGAATTCGTCATTGCGAGCGAAGCGAAGCAATCCATCTCGCCGCTTGCGGAGAGATGGATTGCTTCGTCGCTTCGCGCCTCGCAATGACGGGGAGAGAGCGCCTACTTCCCCAGCCACTTCGGCGGCCGCTTCTCCGAAAACGCCTTGGGTCCCTCGATGTAGTCCTGCGAGGCCGCCATGGCCTTCACCGCCGGATATTCGCGCTGCTCGGCGATCGCCTGTTCCAGCGAGACTTCGAGGCCGCGCTGGATCGCCTGCTTGGAGGCGCGGATCGACATCGGCGAGTTCTTGGCGATGGTCTCGGCCCAGCGCTCGGCGGCGGCGAGCGCTTCGCCCTGCGGGACGACTTCGTTGACGAAGCCGAGTTCGAGGCCTTCCTTGGCGCTGACATGGCGTGCAGTCAGGATCATGCCCATGGCGCGCTTCAGGCCGATCTGCCGCGGCAAGCGATGCACGCCGCCGGCGAGCGCCGCGAGGCCGACCCGCGGCTCGGGCAGCGCGAAGGTCGCATTCTCGGAGGCGATGATCAGGTCGCAGGCCAGCGCGATCTCGAAGCCGCCACCCATCGCCACGCCGTTGACGGCGGCGATGATCGGCTTGTCGCAGTCGAAGCGCGAGGTGAGGCCGGCAAAGCCGCCCTTGTCCCAGCCGCGCTTGCCGCCCGCCGCCTGCCATTTCAGATCGTTGCCGGCGCAGAACGCCTTGTCGCCGGCGCCGGTGACGATCGCGACCCACTGCTCGGGATCGGCGGAGAAGTCGTCGAACACCTTGTTGAGCTCGAAATGCGCGTCGATATGCAGCGCGTTGTAAACCTCGGGGCGCGACAGCGTCACGATGGTGATGGGACCCTTGCGCGTCACCTTGGAGAATTTCAGATCCATGTTGGCTCCCGTCGATTTTCTGTGGCGAAGAATATTCGTTGCATCCTAGCGCGTGGGCGCCGTCCCGTGCCATCCAATTACGCAAAGGCACCGCGCGTGCAAGCACCATCCACCAGCTTGACTTGGAGGGACGCTTCTCACCTTAATCGATCCGAAGGCGTGGGAGCGATAGCGCCTAAACGCAAAATCGAAAATCAACAATAGTTCCGGGAGAGACTGCTTTGGATTTCAATCTGCCGGCCGACCTGACAGCCTATCTCGCCGAACTCGACGGCTACATCGAACGCGAGATCAAGCCGCTGGAAGCGGCCGACGACAACATCCGCTTCTTCGACCATCGCCGCGAATGGGCGCGTACCGATTTCGACAATGGCGGCCTGCCGCGGCATGAATGGGAGGCGTTGCTACGGAAGGTCAAGAACCTGGCTGACGCCGCCGGTCATCTGCGCTTTGCGATTCCGAAGCGCTATGGTGGCAAGGATGGCTCCAACCTCTGGATGGCCGTGATCCGCGAGCATTTCGCCTCGAAGGGTCTTGGCCTGCACAACGATCTGCAGAACGAGCACTCGATCGTTGGCAATTTGCCCATCGTCACCATGCTCGATCGCTACGGAACCGACGAACAGAAGGCGATGATCGATGGCTCCATCACCGGCAAATACCGCATCACGTTTGGTCTGACCGAGCCTGACCATGGCTCCGATGCCACGCACATGGAAACCAGGGCGGTGCCCGGGACCCGGGACAACGTCAAGGGCTGGATCATCAACGGCGAGAAGATGTGGACCACCGGCATGCATGTCGCCACGCATTGCGCGCTGTTCACCCGCACCTCAGGCGATGACGGCGACGCCCGCGGTATCACTTGCCTTCTCGTGCCGGCGAAATCGCCGGGCGTGAAGGTTGAGGAATATATGTGGACCTTCAACATGCCGACCGATCACCCTCGGGTCTCGTTCACCGATGTGTTTGTGCCTGACGATGCGCTGTTCGGCGAGGTCGGCCGCGGCCTGTCGCTGGCGCAATGTTTCGTCCACGAGAACCGCATCCGCCAGGCCGCCAGCTCGCTCGGCGCTGCCGTCTACTGCATCAATGAGAGCGTCAAATACGCGCGGGAGCGAAAGCCGTTCGGCAAGGCGCTGGCCGAGAACCAGGCGATCCAGTGGCCGCTGGTCGAACTCGCGACCCAGGCCGAGATGCTGCGGCTGTTGATCCGCAAGACCGCTTGGGAGATGGACCAGCTCACCCAGGCCCAGGTCGAGCACACGCTGTCGGACCGGGTCTCGATGTGCAACTTCTGGGCTAACCGTCTGTGCTGCGAGGCCGCCGATCGCGCGATGCAGGTGCATGGCGGCATGGGCTATTCGCGCCACAAGCCGTTCGAGCACATCTATCGCCACCACCGCCGCTACCGCATCACCGAAGGCAGCGAGGAAATCCAGAAGCGCAAGGTCGCGGGATTCCTGTTCGGCTACATGGGAGCAGGGAAGCACTGAAGTATTGCCCACAATACATGCTCGCCACGCCGTCATTGCGAGCGAAGCGAAGCAATCCATGCTTCGGCAAGCGGGAACATGGATTGCTTCGTCGCTTCGCTCCTCGCAATGACGTGGAGAGACCGGTGGCTCGCTTGGTGTGGCTAGTTCACCTGCCGGTCTTTCCCCACCCAGTAGGCGTCGCGCAAGTTCCGCCGCAGGATCTTGCCCGACGGGTTGCGCGGCAGGGCGGGGATGAAGTCGACCGACTTCGGCGTCTTGAAGCCGGCGATCCGCTCGCGGGTGAAGTTGATGATGTCGGTCGAGGTGGCGCTCTTACCCGGCTTCATCACCACCACAGCCTTCACCGCCTCACCCCATTTGTCGTCGGGAATGCCGATCACAGCGGCTTCCGCGACGTCGGGATGATCGCAGATCGCGCTCTCGACTTCGGCCGGATAGATGTTCTCGCCGCCGGAGATGATCATGTCCTTGATGCGGTCGTGGATATAGAGATAGCCGTCGCTGTCCATGTAGCCGGCGTCGCCGGTGCGCAGCCAGCCATCGCTATCGATCGTGCGCGCCGTCGCCTCCGGCATATTCCAGTAGCCGGCCATGTTGGAGCCGGAGCGGGTGGCGATCTCGCCGACTTCGCCGGGCGGCAGGCGGTTGCCCTCGGCGTCGAGGATCGCGAGTTCGATGCCCGGGAGCGCCTTGCCGGCCGAGCGCATGCGATCGAGCCCTTCGACATGGTCTTCCGGCGGCAGCGCCACGATGGTGCCGGTCGTCTCGGTCATGCCGTACATCTGCACGAAGCCGCATTTGAAGACCTCGATGCATTCCTTCAGCAGTGCCGCCGGAATCGGCGAGGCGCCGTAGAGCATGTATTTCAGGCGCGAGAAGTCGACCTGCCGCGCCCGCGGCTGGCGCACCACGAACTGCATCGCCGCCGGCACCATGAACAGTTTGGTGATGCCGGACTGCTCGAAGAAATCCAGCACCTTGGTCGGATCGAACTCGCGGGCGATCACGCCGCGGGCGCCGTGATAGAGCCCCATCACGCCCCAGCCAGAGCCGCCGATGTGGAAGATCGGCATCGCGACCAGCGAGACGTCGTCGGTGGTCCATCGGTTCCACTCCGGCTTCTCGGCGTCGTTGCCACTTTGCACCAGATTGAGGAAGTTGGCGTGCGACAACATCGCGCCCTTCGGCTTGCCTGTGGTGCCCGAGGTGTAGAGCTGGATCGCGATATCCTTCGGCTCGATCACGACCTTCGGATCATCGCCGCTCTGCGCGTCACGCCACGCGAGATAATCGGGCCATTCAGGCGCGCCGCCCTCGGTCGTGATGATCGTGCGCACGCTCGGCAGCCGGTCCCTGATGTTGCGCACCTGCGTGATGAATTCGGGGCCCGTGAACAGCACCGGCGCCTTGCAGTCGTCGACGATGAAGGCGATCTCGGGGCCTGCGAGTCGCCAGTTCACCGGCGCCATCACCACACCGGCCTTCATCGCGCCCATCAGCAGCTCGAAATAGAAGTCGCTGTTCTTGCCGAGATAGGCGATGCGTTCGCCCTTGCTGACGCCCATCGCGATCAAGGCATTGGCGACACGGTTGGCCTTAATATCGAACTCGGCAAACGTGGTCTGGCGGCCCTCGAATTCATAGACCAGTGCATCGCCGCGGCTTTTGGCGCGGTCGCGCACCATGTCCGCAAGGTTTGCCAGTTGCTGCGTAGCGGACATGTTTCCCCCGTGGTGTCTTGTTCTGGTTGCGCGGAGTGTGGCGACATCCGGCAGCAAAGACAATACGGGGGAGGCGCGGCCTCAACCCCGCGCCGCGCGATCCTTCTCGTTCTGCGCCTTGATCGAGTCGCGGGCCTTGGTCCAGTCGTCGTTGCTCCAGTCGCGCAGCTGGTAGAAATTGCCGCCCGTCGCGAGTGCCTGCGCGCCGTCCATGGCGATGGTCTCGCCGTTGATCCAGTCGCAGCCGCCGGAGATCAGGAACACCGCGAGGTTCTGCAATTCCTCCATGGTGCCGACCCGGCCCATCGGGTTCATCGCCTTGGTGTTCGCGCCGGCCTCGTCGCCCGGTTTGATGCGCTTGCTCATGCCCTCGGTCGGAATTTCACCGGGGGCGATGGTGTTGAGGCGGATGCCGTGGCGGCCCCATTCGATCGCGAGCGACATGGTCATGGCGTGGATCGCCGATTTGCTCATCGCCGACGGCACCACATAGGGCGAGCCGTTGCGCACCCAGGTCACGGTGATCGACACCACGTTGCCGCGATGGCCGCCCGCGATCCAGCGGCGACCGACCGCATGCGTCACGTAGAAGGTGCCGTGCATCACGATGTTGGCGACGGCGTCGAAGCCGCGCGGCGACAGCTCTTCCGAGCGCGAGATGAAATTGCCCGCGGCGTTGTTGATGAGATCGGTGAGGGGGCCGCTGGTGGTCCAGATCCCCTCGATCATCTCGTCGACGGCCATCGCGTTGCGGATGTCGACGCCGTGGCTGACCACGCGTCCGCCGTACTCGGCCATCAGCTCGGTGGCGGTCTCGTCGCAGACGCTCTTGCGGCGTCCGCAGATATGGACCTCGGCTCCGAGCTGCAGGAACCGCGAAGCCATGGATTTGCCGAGGCCGGTTCCGCCTCCGGTCACGAGAATGCGTCGCCCGGCGAGAAGCTGATCGTTGAACATCGTTTCCACCCACGGGGTTGTCTGTTAATTGGTCGATTGACTAAAACCGGACAACGGCCTTTCTGTAAAGCGCCAACGAGGAAAAGTGGAGGAGATTTCAATGGAGGATCGCGTTTCGATCTCGATTTCGGACGGTATCGCCGACGTCCGCCTGGTGCGCGCCGACAAGATGAACGCGCTCGATGCCGCGATGTTCGAGGCGTTGGTGGCCGCAACCGAGCGATTGTCCAAGGAAAAGGGTGTGCGAGTGGTCGTATTGTCCGGCGAGGGCCGGGCGTTCTGCGCCGGGCTCGACATGGGACGGTTCGCCGCCATGAAGGATGGCGGTAACGGGGTGCCGGGCGGCGAAAAGCGCGACCTCTCCATCCGCACCCATGGCAAGGCCAATTTCGCGCAGCAGGCCGTTTGGGGCTGGCGTCAGCTTCCGGTGCCTGTGATCGCGGCGATCCACGGCGTCGCCTTCGGCGGCGGCTTCCAGCTTGCGCTCGGCGCCGACATCCGCTTGCTCTCACCTGACGCGCGGATGTCGATCATGGAGATCAAATGGGGCCTGGTGCCCGACATGGCGGGCACGCCGATCCTCGCGAGCCTGGTGCGCGACGATATCTTGCGCGAACTCACTTACACCGGCCGCATCTTCTCGGCGCAGGAAGCGCAGAGCTATGGCCTCGCCACCCGGATCTGCGACGATCCGCGTGCTGCGGCGCTCGAGATGGCACGCGAGATCGCCGGCAAGAGCCCGGATGCGATCCGCGCGGCGAAGCGGATGCTGAACACTCTCTCGGTCGATCCCGCCGCGGCGCTGCTGGCGGAATCGGTCGAGCAGCAGAAGCTGCTCGGCAGCCCGAACCAGACCGAGTCGGTGCGCGCGAACTTGGAGAAGCGCGCGCCGCGATTTGCGGATGTGGGGTAACGGCACGCTGTCATTCCGGTGCGATGCGAAGCATCGAACCCGGAATCTCGCGATTCCCCGGTGCGCAATTGCGCACCTGAGGTCTGGTCCTTCGGACCATCCCGGAATGACGACCTAACCCGACGACAGATCGGATCACAACAAATGAGTGAAACGCCCCAACCATTCCTCGGAATCATCAGCGGCGAGCGCAAACGCGATCATGCCGCGGTCACCGAGCGCGCCGACCGCATCGCCAGCGGCCTGCACCAGCTCGGCGTCAAGCCGGGCGACAGCGTCTGCATGCTGATGCGCAACGACATCGCCTTCATCGAGGCCGCCTACGCGGCGATGCGGCTCGGCGCCTATGGCGTACCGATCAACTGGCACTTCAAGCCGGAAGAGATCAACTACGTGCTGACCGATTCCGGCACGCGGGTCCTGATCGCCCATGCCGACATGCTGCATCCGTTGCACGGTGCCATTCCGCCTGATGTCACCGTACTCAGTGTGCCGACGCCGCCGGAGATCCTTGCCAACTACAAGATCGATCCCGATCATCTCGCGACACCCGAGTTCGCGGTAGATTTCGAGTCATGGCTCGCGCAGCAGGTGCGCTATGACGGCCCTGCGGTGCCGCAGCCGCAGAACATGATCTACACCTCGGGGACCACGGGCCATCCCAAGGGCGTGAGACGTTTCGCGCCGACGCCGGCGCAGACCGCCAATGCCGAAGCGATGCGCGCGATGATCTATGGCCTGAAGCCGGGTGCGCGGGCGATCCTGCCCGGTCCGCTCTATCACTCCGCGCCGAATTCGTTCGGGTTGCGCTCGGGGCGGCTTGGCGGCGCGCTGGTGCTGATGCCGCGGTTCGACGCGGAGGAATTCTTAGCGCTGATCGATCGCGAGAAAATCGATACCATCTTCATGGTGCCGACCATGTTCATCCGCCTGATGAAGCTGCCGGAGGAGGTCCGCAAGACATACGACATGTCGTCGCTGCGCCACATCATCCACGCCGCCGCGCCGTGTCCGGCGGACGTCAAGCGCGCGATGATCGAATGGTGGGGGCCGGTGATCTATGAATTCTACGGTTCAACGGAATCTGGCGCGGTCACCTTCGCCAATTCAGAGGATGCGCTGAAGAAACCCGGCACGGTGGGAAAGATCTCGCCCGGCGCCGAGCTGCGCTTCATCGGCGATGACGGCAAGGAGGTGCCGCAGGGGCAGATCGGCGAGATCTATTCGCGGATATCTGGCAATCCCGATTTCACCTACCACAACAAGGCGGAGAAGCGCGCCGAGATCGACCGGCAGGGATTCATCACCTCGGGCGATGTCGGCTATATCGACGCAGACGGCTACGTCTTCATCTGCGACCGCAAACGCGACATGGTGATTTCGGGCGGCGTCAATATCTATCCGGCCGAGATCGAGGCGGTGCTGCACGCGGTATCAGGCGTGCACGATTGCGCGGTGTTCGGCATTCCCGACGCCGAGTTCGGCGAGGCGCTGATGGCGGTGATCGAGCCGCAGCCGGGCGTCACGCTCGACATGGCGGCGATCCGCGCCGGGCTCAGGACGTTGCTTGCGGACTACAAGGTGCCCAAGCACATCGAGATCCAGAGCAACCTGCCGCGCGAGGATTCCGGGAAGATATTCAAGCGCCGGCTGCGGGATCCGTATTGGGAGCGGGCGGGGCGGAGGATTTAGGGCCGGCTGGGCGCGCGGCGGAGGGCGGGTGTGTGTGCGCCGCCTCCAAGTTCATCTTGCGCTGCGGCAAAAAACTTGCACACTCCGGGGCATTGCCGGGCAACTTCTGGAGTAGCCAGCCATGTCTTCCCAGATCTTGCCTTCCCAGACCGTGCTCTCCGAGACCGATATCCGTGCCAAGCGCGCGGAAGAGGCGCAGGCCATGGAGGAGGATGCGCGGCTCCGGAACGACATCCGCCTGCTGGGCCGCATTCTGGGCGACACCGTGCGTGACCAGGAGGGGGCCGACGTGTTCGATCTGGTCGAGCGCATCCGCCAGACCTCGGTCCGGTTCCATCGTGACGAGGACAAACTGGCGCGGCACGAGCTGGAAACCATCCTCGACGGCATGTCGATCGCCGAGACGTTGCAGATCGTCCGCGCCTTCAGCTATTTCTCCCACCTCGCCAACATCGCCGAGGACCAGAACAACATCCGCCAGATGCGCAGCCGCGGCCCGGGCGGAGCCCCGCAGCCGAGCACGCTGGAGCAGACGCTGATCCATGCTCGCCAGGCCGGTATCAGTCCGGCCGACCTCCGCAGCTTCTTCAAGGGCGCGCTGGTCAGCCCGGTGCTGACGGCGCATCCGACCGAAGTTCGCCGCAAGAGCACGATGGACCGCGAGATGGAGATCGCTGATTTGCTCGATCGCCGCGAGCGGCTGCAGATGACGCCGGATGAGAGCGAGACGAGCGACGAGCAGCTCCGCCGTGCCGTCGTGACACTGTGGCAGACCAATCTGTTGCGCCGGACCAAGCTGACCGTGCTCGACGAGGTCGCCAACGGCCTGTCGTTCTACGACTATACCTTCCTGCAGGAAGTCCCGCGGCTGCATTGCGCGCTGGAGGACCGCCTGAACAAGGAAGGCGGCGAGGCCGGCGATCTGGCCTCATTCCTGCGGATGGGCAGCTGGATCGGCGGCGACCGCGACGGCAACCCTTTCGTCACCGCCGACGTAATGCGCGGCACGCTGCGGCTGCAATCCAGCCGGGTGCTCAGCTTCTATCTCGAACAGCTGCATACGCTCGGCGCCGAGCTGTCGCTGGCAGCGCATCTCGCCGACATCTCGGACGAGTTGCGGACGCTCGCCGAGCGCTCGCCCGACACCTCGCCGCATCGCAGCGGCGAACCCTATCGCCTAGCCGTGTCGGGCATCTATGCCAGGCTCGCGGCGACGGCGGCGAGGCTCGAGGTCGAGACCACAAGGCGGCCGGTCGGCAAGGCCGAGCCGTATCAGAGCGTCAAGGAGTTCCAGGCCGATCTCGACGTGCTCAATCGCTCGCTGATCGCGAACAATTCCGGCGTGATCGCGCGCGGCCGGTTGCGGCAGCTGCGCCGCGCGGTGGATTGCTTCGGTTTCCATCTCGCGCGGCTCGACATCCGCCAGAACTCGGCGGTGCACGAGCGGACCATTGGCGAGCTGTTGGATACCGCCAATCCCGGCACATCCTATCTGGCGTTGGCTGAGGACGCCCGCGTCAGCCTGCTGCTCAATGAGTTGCGCAGCGCGCGGCCGCTCGCCTCGCCCTTCGTCAAATATTCGGAGGAGACGCTCGGCGAACTCGCTCTGTTCCGTGCCGCGGCCGAGGCGCATGCCAAATTCGGCCCCGAGGTCATCTCCCAATGCATCATCTCGATGTGCAAGAGCATGTCCGACATGCTCGAGGTCGCGGTGCTGTTGAAGGAGGTCGGGCTGGTCAATCCGTCCGGCCGCAGCGCCATCAACATCGTGCCGCTGTTCGAGACGATCGAGGACCTGCAGGACTCCGGCGGCATCATGGACCGCATGCTGGCGCTGCACGACTACCGCAAGCTGGTCGACAGCCGCGGCGGCGTCCATGAGGTGATGCTTGGCTATTCCGACAGCAACAAGGACGGCGGCTTCGTCACCTCGGGCTGGGAGCTCTACAAAGCCGAGATCGGTCTTGTCGACGTGTTCGAGCGCCACGGCGTCCGCTTGCGTCTGTTCCATGGCCGCGGCGGATCGGTGGGGCGCGGCGGCGGCCCGAGTTATGATGCGATCATCGCGCAGCCCGGTGGTGCCGTGAACGGTCAGATCCGGATCACCGAGCAGGGCGAAATCATCTCGTCGAAATATTCCAATGCCGAGGTCGGCCGCAGCAATCTGGAAATTCTCGCCGCCGCGACACTGGAAACCAGCCTGCTGCAGCCGCGGCAGAGCGCGCCGCGTCCTGAATATCTCAAGGCGATGGAGCAAATCTCAGCACTCGCCTTCAATGCCTATCGCGGCCTCGTCTACGAGACCGAGGGCTTTGCCGATTATTTCTGGGGCTCGACCGTCATCAACGAGATCGCGACGCTGAACATCGGCAGCCGGCCGGCTTCGCGCAAGAAGACGCGCGAGATCGAGGACCTCCGCGCCATCCCCTGGGTGTTCTCCTGGGCGCAATGCCGGCTGATGCTGCCGGGCTGGTACGGCTTTGGCGCGGCAGTCGAGACCTGGATCGCGGAGCACCCGGAGCAGGGCATGCCGTTCCTGCAGGAGCTCTACAAGGAATGGCCGTTCTTCCGCACGCTGCTGTCCAACATGGACATGGTGCTCGCAAAGAGTTCGATCGCGATCGCCTCGCGCTATGCGGAACTGGTGCCCGACGTCGAATTGCGCGAGAAGATCTTCGGCCGCATCCGCAGGGAATGGCATCTTTCGATCGAGACGCTGCTCGACATCATGGGCCACGAGCGGCTGCTGCAGGGCAACCCGCTGTTGGAACGCGGAATCCGCAACCGTTTTCCCTATCTCGATCCGCTCAACCATGTGCAGGTGGAGCTATTGAAGGAGCACCGCGCGCAGAACCCCGACGAGCAGGTCCTGCGCGGGATTCAGATCACGATCAATGGCATCTCGGCGGGGCTGAGGAATAGCGGGTAGTGCCGTGGCGCCCTCCCGTCATTGCGAGCGCAGCGAAGCAATCCATCTCGCGGCATAAGGAGAGAATGGATTGCTTCGTCGCTTCGCTCCTCGCAATGACGGCTGAGAGAGCGGAGTCAGATTAGCTCAGCAATTATGCGCGCCCTTCGTCTCCACATACACCGCATACAGCGACTGGCTCGCCGTCATGAACAGGCGGTTGCGCTTCTTGCCGCCGAAGGTGAGGTTGGCGCAGGTCTCCGGCAGCAGGATCTGGCCGATGCGCTGACCGTCGGGTGCGAAAACCTGGACGCCGTCATAACCCGGTCCGACCCAGCCGGCGCCGACCCAGATGTTGCCGTCGATATCGACGCGCATGCCATCCGGGAAGCCTGACTTTCCGTCCAGCGTCATGTCGATCAGAGTGCGCGGGTTGGAGAGCTTGTCGCCGTTGAGATCGTACTGCCAGATGATGTTCTTCGCATTGGGATAATGCGTGATGCCGGTGTCGCAGACATAGACCTTCTTGTAGTCGTGACTGAAGGCGATGCCGTTCGGCTTGAACGGTTCGTCGGCGACCTTGGTGACCTGGCCGGTCTGCGCGTCGACCCGGTAGACCGCTTCCTTCTGGTAGGGCTGGAGCGAGCCGGTTTTGGCAAGCTGCCCCTCGTAGATCGAGATCGCGCCGTAGCCGGGATCGGTGAACCAGATCGACTTGTCGTTGGGATGCACGACCATGTCGTTCGGCCCGTTGAGCGGCTTGCCGCCGGCCTGTTCCGCCAGCGTCGTGATGGTTCCGTCGTGCTCGTAGCGGGCCAGCCGCGTGCGCTCGGCCGTGATCTGGCGGCCCTCGAAATCGAATGTCGAGCCGTTGGCCTCGTTCGACGGCTTGTGGAACTGCTCGGAGATGTGGCCGTCATCGTCGAGATAGCGCAGCTGCCGGTTGGCCGGGATGTCGCTCCAGACCAGGTACTGGCCCTGCGCATTCCAGGCCGGTCCTTCCGCCCACAGGCACCCGGTATAGAGCCGCTTGATCGCGGTGTTGCCGACCTTGGCCTTGAAGCGCTTGTCGTCGATCACGATGATGTCGGAATCGGGATAGCGCTGCGGTTCCGCATTCGGGCCGTAGTCGCGCGCGACCGCGTCTGTCGCGGCCATCGCAGTCGCAGCAAGCGCGGTTGCACCGCGCAAGATTGTCCGACGGTCGAACGCCTTCGCGCCGTCGTGCTGGTGGTTCTGTGTATTGTTTGGGTTTGTCATGACGTCCTCCCAGGTTTTTTTGTTATGGGGAGGCAAGTCGTACGCCCGCAATCTGGCACAAAGCGGGCGAGGCGTTATGAAGCAACCAAAGAGTGTGTCGTCCCGGCACTCTCGCCGGGACGACTTTTCATAAAACTGTCAGATCGGATCCCAGGTGAAGACGTCAGCTGAGCGGTCGAGCTTGGAGAACGATCCCTTCAGTGCCGGCATGCCATGCTCGGCGATGGTCTCCGGCGTCCAGCCTTCGCCGCGGTGCACCGAGCGCACCGGGCGATGCTGGCCGAACAGGAAGATCTCGTTCATGCGCACGCCGAAAATCTGCCCGGTGACGTCCTTGGCGGCGTTCGAGAGCAGATAGGCGCAGACCGGTGCGATCTTCTCCGGGCCCATCTGCTGGATTTTTGCAACGCGCGCCTTCTCGGCCTCGGTCTCGGTCGGGATGGTGCCGATCATGCGGGTCCAGGCGAACGGCGAGACGCAGTTCGAGCGCACGTTGAAGCGGCCCATGTCGAGCGCGATCGACTTCGACAGACCGACGATGCCGAGCTTGGCGGCAGCGTAGTTGGCCTGGCCATAATTACCGATCAGGCCCGAGGTCGAGGTGAAGTGCACGAACGAGCCTGACTCCTGCTCGCGGTACAGCCGGGCCGCGGCGTGCGAGACGTAGAACGAGCCCATCAGATGCACCTTGATGACGGCCTCGAAGGCCTCCACGCTCATCTTGTGGAAGATCATGTCGCGCAGGATGCCGGCATTGTTGACGACGCCGTCGAGCCGGCCGAAATGGTCGGTTGCGGTCTTCACGATCTTGCTCGCCGGAATCGCTTCCGCCACCGACTCGAAATTAGGGACCGCGATGCCGCCGCGTTTCTTGATCTCCTCGACCACCTCTTCCGCGGGCGAGGTGCTCGAGCCGGCGCCGTCGGCCGCGCCGCCGGGATCGTTGACGACGACCTTGGCGCCTTCGGCGGCGCAGAGCAGCGCGATCTCACGGCCAATGCCGCGGCCCGCGCCGGTGACGATGATGACTTTGTCCTGCAGTGATTTTGCCATGTGAGTCTCCTGTCTATTCCGTCATTCCGGGGCGCACGAAGTGCGAACCCGGAATCTCGAGATTCCGGGTCTGGTCCTTCGGACCATCCCGGAATGACGGGTTGGGGTTACTTCTCGTTCGTAAAGATGATCGTGCCACTCGCCGCGAACATGCCGCCGACGCCGTGGCAGACCGAGATTTTTGCGTTCGGCACCTGCGCCGGCGCGATGCCGCGCATCTGCCGCACGCTCTCCTGCAGCGCGTACATGCCGTACATGCCGGAGTGCATGTAGCTCAGCCCGCCGCCATTGGTGTTGAGCGGCAGCCTGCCGCCGGGGCGCGTGTGGCCGTCTTCGATGAACTTGCCGGTTTCTTCGTGGGGCATGAAGCCGAGGTCGCCGAGGCCGAACAGCGGCAGATGCGCAAACGCATCGTAGATCATGAGATGATCGACGTCCTTGTGCGCGATACCGGCTTCCTTGAAGGCGAGGGGGCCCGCGACCTTGAAGGCGCGTGATGAATCAAACGTCTTCATCTGGCTGACCATCGGCGTCTCCACGCTCTCGCCCGTGCCGAGGACATAGACCGGCTTCCTCGGGAAATCCTTGGCGCGGTCGGCCGAGGTCAGGATCAGCGCGCCGCCGCCGTCGGTGACGAGGCAGCACTGCAGCAGGCGGAATGGATAGGCGATCATCCGCGAGTTCAAGACGTCGGCGACCGTGATCGGGTCCTTCATGGTCGCGCGCGGGTTCTTGGCCGCCCATTCGCGCTGCACGACCGCGACCATGGCGAGCTGCTCATGGGTGATGCCGTGGGTCTTCATGAAGCGCAGCACCGGAATCGGGAACATGCTCGGCGGACCGTAGACCCCGAACGGTGCTTCAAACTGGCCGTTGAGGCTGTCGGGGGCCGTGAAGCGCGGCTGCTTGCCGATCATCGACTTGCCGCTTTCGGCATGGGTGATCAGCACGGTCTTGCAGAGACCGGCCTCGATCGCCGCCGCGGCGTGGCGGACATGCAGCATGAAGGAGCAGCCGCCGACTGAGGTACCATCGACCCAGGTCGGCGTGATGCCGAGATAGTGCGCGACCTGCTGCGGGCTCTCGACCGCGGTGGCAAAGCCATCGATATCGGAGAGTTTCAACCCGGCATCCGCGATCGCGTTCAGCGCCGCGTCCGCGTGCAGCTGGATCTGCGACACGTTCGGGATGACGCCGAGTTCGGTGGTTTCAGCCGCGCCGACGACGGCAACTGCATTTCTGCGCATGACGATTATCCCTTCGCCGGACGGAACAAGGGAAGGGTGATCTTGTCGTCGAGTGCCTCGAAGGCGACCTCGAGCTTCATGTCGAGTTCGAGCGCCTCCGGCGTCTGCGGGCAATCGATGATGTTGCTCATCATGCGCGGGCCCTCGTCGAGCTCCACCACCGCGATGGCGTAAGGCGGCGTGAAGCCGGGCGCGGCGGGGCGATGGTTGATGACATAGCTGTAGAGCTTGCCCTTGCCGCTGGCCTTGAAGATGGAGACCTTGCGTGAGGCGCAGGACGGGCAGAACGGGCGCGGCGGGAAGTAGACATTGGCGCAGGCATCGCAGCGCTGCAGGCGCAGCTCGCCGGCCTTGGTGCCGTCCCAGAAATGCTGGGTTTCCGGTGTCGGCTTCGGTTTCGCGCGCGCGGGTTCGGCCATCTCTGATCTTCCTCCCGAAATCGTTGTGATCTTGATGCGCCATCGGACCAATGGCCGTCAACGGTCTATCCGCGCCCTGCGCAGCCGCCTGTGTCCCGCGCATGCCGCATATTCCGCCCCTCGCACAATTGATGAGGCGGTCGTGCTTGTGTCCCTCCGGCACGGCGCGTAGAAGGACCCCGAAACAAGCATCCGGGAGGAAACAACATGCTGAGGATGACGGGCGCAGCACTCGCTGCCGGCCTCGCATTTGCGACGCAGGCCATGGCGGCGGATGCGCCGTCGGAATTCAAGATCGGCACGCTCTATGCGTCCTCCGGGCGCTACGCCTCGATCTCGATGCCGGTCTACAGCTCGCTGAAATTCTGGGTCGAACAGAAGAACGCCGAGGGCGGCGTCTACGTGAAGGCGTTCGACAAGAAGCTCCCGATCAAGCTCGTCTCCTATGACGACCAGAGCAACACCGCGACCGCCTCGACGCTCTATAACCAGCTCATCACCCAGGACAAGGTCGACCTCCTGGTCGCCGATTCCGGATCGGTGCTGACCGCGCCCGCGGTTGCGATCGCGCGCGATCACAAGATGTTTCTGTTCGATCAGACCGGCACCGGTGCGAGCTTCTTCTCCAAGGACAATCCCTACATCGCGCTGATGGCCGACCCGGTGTCGACCATCTGGCCGAAGCCGGTGGCTGACTTCATCAGCCATGACGGCCCCGGTCTCGGTATCAAGAAGGTCGCGATCCTCTATTCCACCAACGAGTTCACGGGAACGCAGGCCAACGCGTTCAGGAAGTTCGTCAAGGATTCCGGTGCGCCGATCGAGATTGTCTACGATCAGGGCGTGCCGACCGAGACCACGAACTACAACGTCATCATCAACAACATCAACAATACCAATCCCGACGCGGTGATCCATTTCGGCTACGCGCCGAACGACATCGCCTTCCTGCGCAACGTCCAGGACGTCGGCATCAAGTTCAAGATGCTGTTCTCGATCTATGCCGGTCTCGAGACCGAGCTGTTGGAAAAGAACGTCGGCGCCAAGGGGCTCGAGCACGTCTGGACCTATGTGCCGCCGTCCGAGCTGGACTATCCCGTCAATTTCGGGATGAACATGAAGGACTTCCGCGCCGCCTGGCAAAAGAAGTACAGCGACGGCAAGATGGAGTTCGGTTTCAACGCGGTGGCCGGCTACACCACCGCGCTGGTGATCGAAAAGACGCTGTCGGTCGCGACCAGCCTTGACCAGATGGAGCTGCGCCGCGCGGTGTTCTCGCTCAACGGCGAGCTCAAGACACTCGACGGCACCTTCGCGCTGGACGAGGCCGGTGGACAGATCGGCGAATTGACGCCGCTCGGTCAGCTTACCGTGGACGAGCACGAGCACATCAAGTTCGTTTCGATCTATCCGCACGAGAGCGCCAACGGCAAGCCGATCTATCCGGCGCCGTAATGCGGATATCGACGACATCTGAAGCCTTCGGCGGCGGGCGGTAGCATGACCTACGCGCTCGTTGCCGGCGTGCTGTTCGGGCTGTATTTCAGCCTTGTCGGTATCGGCCTCAATCTCGTGTTCGGCGTCATGCGCATCGTCAACCTTGCGCATGGCGACATGCTGATGCTCGGCGCCTTCATCGCAGTCGGCGTGGTTGGCGTCTTCGGCATCGACCCGCTGTTCGCGGTGCCGCTGGCTTTCGTAAACTTCGTGCTCGCTGGCCTCTTGCTGTACTGGGTGCTGGTGCCGCGGCTGCAGGGCTCTGCCAATCCCGAAATGCTGTCGATCATCCTGTTCTTCGGCCTGTCGCAGGTGGTCGAAGCGATCACCACGATCTTCGCCGGCACCAGCGAGCGGTCGATCCAGAGTCGGCTGCTCGGCACCGTGTTCACGACCATCAAGGTCAAATGGTTCGGCGGCAAGGCCGGCGGGGCAGGGCCGATCCAGATCTTCGGCCAGGGATTTCCGGCGCCCTGGGTGATCGCGGCCATCACCAGCCTGATCGCGATCGGTTGTGTCTATCTCTATCTCTACCACACAAGGCTCGGCACGCTGACCCGCGCGGTGATGTCACGCCGCGACGAGGCCTTCGCGACCGGCATCGATGTCGAGCGCGTCTCGGCGGCGGCATTCGGCATCGGGCTTGGGCTCGCCGCGGTGGCCGGCGTGTTCGCGCCCTTCATGTTCGGCTCGGTGACGCCGGCGTTCGGCGCCGACGCCACCGTGACGTCGTTTGCGATCGTGGTGCTGGGCTCGCTCGGCAATCCCTTAGGGACAGCGCTCGGCGGCGTCGTCTACGGTGTCTTCTATATGCTGGTGCAGACCTATCTCAGCTCATGGGCCGATCTGCTGCCCTATGTGCTGCTGATCCTGATCCTGTTGTTGCGCCCGAGCGGCCTGCTCGGAAGGCGGGTGCGCGTTGCCTAGCGCTCCGAAACATCTGCTGTTCATCCTTGCGCCGCTGATCGTCGTGTTCGCGGTGCTGCCCGGCGTCTATCAGAACCATCTGTTGCTGTTCAACTTCGTGATCTTCCTGATCCTCGCCCAGGGCGTGAACATCATCTATGGCTTCACCGGCTATCTGCCGTTCGGTTATGTCGGCTTCTTCGGCGCCGGCGCTTATGGCTTTGCCATCATGGTGATGCATTTGCAGACGCCCGCCGCACTTGCCGTGCTGGTCGGCGGCGTGGTCGCGGTCTTGCTCGGCCTGTTGCTGACGCCGCTGCTGCGGCTATCAGGTGCGTATTTTGCGATCGCCAACCTCGCGGCTTCGCTGGCGGTGCTGCACTTCGTCGCCAATCCGGCGCTGGAGGGGATCACCAAGGGCCCCTATGGCGTGTCGCTCACCGGTACGTTCAACCCGGAGAATGCCTACTACGCCGCGCTCGTCGTGCTGGCGCTGACGGTTGGCGGCGTCATCTATCTGAAGAACTCGCCGTTCGGCCTCGCTTTGCAGGCGGTGCGGGAGGATGCGGTGTCAGCCTCGATGGCCGGCGTCGACGTCATCAAGATGCGGGTAATCGCCTGGTTGGCGTCCGCGCTGGTCGCCGGCCTCGCCGGCGGCATCTATGCCTGGTACGTTTCGGTGTTTTATCCCGACAACGTGTTCTCCGGCGACTTCAGCATCTTCGCGATCGTGTTCGCGCTGTTCGGCGGCGTCGCCACCATCACCGGGCCGATCGTCGGCGTGCTCATCCTCTACGGCATCTACAATCTGATCGGCTTCACCACGCCGCAATATTTCCAGCTGATCTATGGCCTCCTGATCATGGGACTGGTGCTGTTCCTGCCGGCAGGTCTGGTGTCGCTGGCAACGCGCAGGGGGTGGCATGTCCCCTGAGCAAACGCCCATTCTCAAGGTCTCCACGCTGGTCAAGCGCTTCGGCGGCTTCCATGCGCTCGACGGCCTGAGCTTTCACGTCGCATCGGGCGAGATCCTGGGGCTGGTCGGTCCCAACGGCTCGGGCAAGACGACGGCGATCAACGTGATCTCCGGCCTCTATGCGCCCGATGGCGGCGAGGTCGTGTTCGATGGCACGTCCGTCGGCGGCGTCGCCTCGCACAAACTCGTTCACCGCGGCATCAACCGCACCTTCCAGGTCCCAAAGCCGTTCCTGTCGCTGACCGTGCGCGAGAACATCCAGGTTGCGTTGGCTTACGGCCGCGCGTCAGTCGCGCCGCCGTCGATGGCGGAGCTGCTCGACGACTTCAGGCTGACGGAGGTTGCCGAACGCCCCGCTGCCGATCTCAACAGCGCACAGCAGAAGATGCTGGACCTGACCCGCGCGCTCGCGACGCGGCCGCGGCTGCTGCTGCTCGACGAACTCGCGGCCGGCCTCAATCCGGCGGAGCTCGACTGGATCGCGGGGCGCATCAAGGCGCTGGCCGCCACCGGCATGGCTGTTATCGTGGTCGAGCATCTCATGGGCTTCATCGAACAGATCACCGACCGCGTCATCGTGCTCAACGCCGGCAAGGAAATCTTTGAAGGCACGCTTGAGACTGCCGTGCGCGAGCCGCAGGTGATCGAGGTGTTTTTGGGAGGCGAGCATGCCGCCTGATGCAACATCGCTACTGGACGCCAGGGGCGTCGACGCCGGCTACGGCACCATGCAGGTGCTGTGGGGCGTCGACCTCGACGTCCGCCCCGGCGAGACCGTGCTGCTGCTCGGCGCCAACGGCGCCGGCAAGACCACTTTCCTGAAGTCGCTGGTCGGCCTGATCGAGGCCCGTAACGGCTATATCAGCCTTGGCGGCGAGGATGTCACGCGGATGCGCTCGTCGGATCGCATGAAGCGCGGCATGACCTACATGTCGGAGCTCGCGGTGTTTCCCGATCTGTCGATCGAGGAGAACATCCGGGTCGGCGCGCAGGCGCTGGGGCACGCCAATCCAGGTGCGCGGGTCGAGGAATTATACGGCCTGTTCCCGGTGCTGCGCGACAAGCGCCGCGATCCTGCCTCCAGCCTCTCCGGCGGCCAGCGCAAGATGCTCGGCATTGCCAAGGCGCTGTCGGCCGAGCCCAAGCTTCTGGTCATGGACGAGCCCTCCGCCGGGTTGTCGCCCTTGTTCGTCAAGGAGGTGATCCGCATCCTCTCGAGCCTGCGAGGACGCGGATTGGCGCTCCTGATTGCCGAACAAAACATCGGTTTCCTTGAGGTCGCGACGCGGGTGTTCGTGCTGGAAGGCGGACGTATCAGCTTCTCCGGCACGGTTGCTGAAATGAGCGGCAATGACGAGCTGCACAAGGCCTATTTCGGGCTGAAGTGATGCCGACGGCGATGATCTGCCCTGGCGCAAGCCATCTGGAAATCGGCGCCGGTTCGGGCGACAATCAGACCAAAGCCATGAAGTGAGAGCCATGCCTGATAATCCAACACTCGCCTCCCTTGCCTCCGATCTCGCCTCTGGCGCCACCTCCGCCCGCAAGCTCGTCGAGCAATGCATCGCCAAAATCGCCGATCCCGCGGGCGAGGGCCAGCGCACCTTCATCCATGTCGACAGGGATGCCGCGCTGGATGCCGCCGATGCGATGGACCGGCTGCGGAAGGCGAATGCGGCGCCATCACCCTTTGCGGGCATCCCGGTCTCGATCAAGGACCTGTTCGATATCAAGGGGCAGGTGACGCGCGCCGGCTCGCGGGCGCTGGACGATTCCGCAGCCGCAGAGGCCGATGCGCCCGTGGTAGCGCGGCTCAAGCGTGCCGGCTTCATCGTGATCGGCCGCACCAACATGACCGAGTTCGCCTATTCCGGCATCGGCATTAATCCGCATTACGGCACGCCGAAGGGCGCCTGGAACCGGAGTGTCGGCCACGTGCCCGGCGGCTCGTCGTCCGGGGCTGCGGTCTCGATCGCCGACGGCATGGCGTTCGGCGCGCTCGGCACCGACACCGGCGGCTCCTGCCGGATTCCCGCCGCCTTCAACGGCATCGTCGGTTACAAGCCGACGCAGCGCCGCATTCCGCTTAACGGCGGCGTGCCGCTGTCGTTCTCACTCGACAGCTACGGGCCGCTGGCCAATTCAGTCGCCTGCTGCGCGGCACTCGACGCCGTGCTGGCCGACGAGAAGGTCGAGCCAGTCACCCCGCGCTCCGTGAAGGGCATGCGGCTCGCGGTGCCGACCACAATTGTGCTCGACGATCTCGATGGCGCCGTCGCAAAAACCTTCGAGCGCGCGCTCGCGGCGCTGTCGCGCGCCGGCGCGCTGATTGAGCGGATCGAGATGACGGAGCTGCTCGACGTCGGGGTGATGCACGCCAAGGGTGGCTTTGCCGCGGCCGAAAGCTACGCCTGGCACCGCTTCCTGATTGCCAGCAAGGGCGACGTCTACGATCCCCGCGTCTCCTCCCGCATCCTGCGCGGCGAGGGCTTTCCAGCCGCCGACTACATCGATCTGCTCAACGCGCGTCGTTCCTTCATCGCCCGCACGAACAAGCGCATCGCGCCCTACGACGCGCTGGTGCTACCGACCACGGCGAACACGCCACCTCGGATTGCCGATCTCGCCGACGACAAGGCCTTCACCACGGAGAACCTGCGCGCGCTGCGCAACTGCACGCTGATCAATGTGCTCGACGGCTGCGGGATCTCGCTGCCCGCCCATCGCGAGGGCGAGGTGCCGGTCGGCCTGATGCTCGCGGCGTCGGGCGGATCGGATCGCCGCATCTTCGAACTTGCGGCCGGAATGGAGACCGTTATCCGTGTTTGATCTCACCTTCACTATCGACGACGAGGGCGTCGCGACGCCGCTCACGCTCGAAATCAGGCAGGCCGTGATCGCAGGCTGGACCGGCCGCGATCCGGTGGCGCGCGACAAGCATATCGCCGAGCTCGAGGCGATCGGCATCGCGCGTCCCGCGACGACGCCGATCTATTATCGCTGCTCGGCGCGGCGGATCACTTTCGCCGACACGATTGAGGTCTGCGGCGAGGAGTCCAGCGGCGAGGTCGAGTTCGTGCTGATCGGCTGGCAGGGCCGCACCTTCGTCGGCTCTGGCTCCGACCACACCGACCGCAAGGTCGAAGCCTACAGCGTCACGGTGTCGAAGCAGATGTGCGACAAGCCTGTCGCCTCCGAGCTGTGGGAACTCGAGGACGTGATCGGCCATTGGGATCAACTGGTCCTGCGCTCCTGGGCCGTGATCGGCGGCCAGCGCGTGCTCTACCAGGAAGGCACGCTCGACCACATGCTGCCGGTCAAGGATTTGATCGCGCGCGGCTTCGGCGCGGGCGGATTGCCCGACGGCTGCGCGATGTTCGGCGGCACCTTCGCAGCCAAGGGCGGCATCCGTCCGGCCAGCCGCTTCGAGTTTGAGCTGGAGGATCCGGTGCTGAAGCGAAAGATCCAGCATGGTTATGACGTGGTTACGTTGCCTGTAAGGGGCTAGCTCGTTCCTTCCTGCGTCATTGCGAGGAGCAAAGCGACGAAGCAATCCATCCCTCCGCTTGTCGAGACATGGATTGCTTCGCTTCGCTCGCAATGACGGATGAACGAACGGAAATCGGGTGGCGCGGATGACGCGCATGGGCAAGACTCCGGCTCATGAAAGCAACAGCCAAAGCCGCCGCCCATGCGGCACCGTCAGACATCCCCGCCCGCGTCGATGCGCTCGACTGGGTGCAAGTCACGGCCGATCTCGACGGGCAGGGCTGCGCTGTCCTCAAGGAGCTGCTGACGTCACAGGAATGCGATGCGATCACCGCGCTCTATCCCGATGACAGCCGTTTCCGCAGCAAGGTCGTGATGGGCCGCCACGGTTTTGGCCGCGGCGAGTACAAATATTTCGCCTATCCGCTGCCGGACCTGATCGCCGACCTGCGGCCTGCGCTCTATGCGCGGCTCACCGGGATCGCCAATCGCTGGAACCAGACGATGGGGATCGACGTTCGCTATCCCTTAGCCCATGAGGCGTTCCTGAAGCGCTGCCATGATGCGGGGCAGACGCGGCCGACGCCGCTGCTGCTGCAATATGGCGAGGGCGACTACAACTGCCTGCATCAGGACCTCTATGGCGAGCACGTGTTCCCGATCCAGGTCGCGATCCTGCTGTCGCAGCCAGGGCGCGATTTCACCGGCGGCGAATTCGTGCTGACGGAGCAGCGGCCGCGGATGCAGTCGCGGCCCGAGGTGGTGTCGCTTGCGCAGGGCGACGCCGTCGCTTTTGCCGTGCATCATCGTCCGGTGCAGGGGACGCGCGGCTTCTATCGGGTTAATCTGCGACACGGCGTCAGCCGTATCAGATATGGTCACCGTCACACCGTTGGCGTGATCTTCCACGACGCAAAGTAACGACGAACGTGACTGCCGATCTGTTCGAGACCGTTGGCGACGCCCGCCCACCGCGCGAGACGATCGCGGAGGGCGCGGTGCTGCTGCGCGGTTTCGCAGGGACGTTCGAAGCCGAGTTGCTTCAGGCGTTGCGTGACGTCGTCAAGCAGGCGCCGTTCCGCCATCTGATCACGCCGGGCGGGCACCGGATGTCGGTCGCGATGACCAATTGCGGCCGGCTCGGCTGGGTCTCGGATCCCACCGGCTATCGTTATGACGGCATCGATCCGGATAACGGCGCGCCGTGGCCGGCGATGCCGCCGGTGCTATGCAGGCTCGCCGCTGCGGCTGCGGAGGAGGGCGGCTTCACCGGGTTTGCGCCGGAGGCTTGCCTGATCAACCGCTACGTCCCCGGCGCAAAATTGTCGCTGCATCAGGACAAGGATGAACTCGACTACGCGGCGCCGATCGTCTCTGTGTCGCTCGGGCTACCGGCGACCTTCCTGTTCGGTGGCCTCAAGCGCAACGACACGCCACGGCGTTACCGCCTCGAGCATGGCGACGTCGCGGTGTGGGGCGGTCCGTCACGGCTGTTTTACCACGGCGTCGCGCCGCTCGCCGACGGCGAGCACGGCGTGCTCGGCCGCCAACGCATCAACCTGACTTTCCGCAAGGCGCGCTAAGGCGCTGACGCTCTCAGATGTTCTTCGCCGGGTGGATGAATGCCCATGGAGAGACTTCGGAGCCGGTCGGCACTTCCACCGAGATCACGTAGGGCCCGCCGTCCGCCAGCGCCTTCTCCAGCGCGGGACGGAAATGATCGGGCGAGGTAACGCGCGCCGCGCCTGCGCCAAAGGACTCTGCGAGCTTGACGAAATCAGGGTTGACGAGGTCGGAGGCGACGATGCGGCCGTCGAAGCGTTCGTGCTGGTCGCGGCGGACATTGCCATAGGCGTTGTTGTTGAACACCAGCGTCACCACGCCGATCTTGAATTGAACGGCGGTAGCTAGCTCCTGCACGCCGAACATGAAGCCGCCATCGCCGGTGATTGCGACCACAGGCTTGTTTGGATTGGCGACCTTCGCGCCGAGCGCGGTCGGAAAGCCTGAGCCCAGCGTGCCCTGATAACCCGACGTGATGAAGGTGCGCGGCTCGTAGATCGGAAAGCCGTACCAGGAGGCGAAGCCGACCTGTGACAGCTCGTCGGTCACGATGGCATTCGCCGGCAGCACCTCGCGCAGGATTTTCAGATACGCCATCTGCGGCTGGATGCGCTGGATATCGACTTCGGCCGCTGCGGTCGCCTCACGGATCGCCGCGCGGCGGCCGCTTGTCTTGCTGTAGCCAGCCTTGCGCACGGCGGCGGCGAGATCGGCGGTCGCAGCCTTGGCGTCTGATATCACGGCGGCATCCGCCGGCCAGCGGCGCATCTCGACCGGATCGATATCGATCCGCACGCATTTCAATCCAGCGGGCTGATAGGGCCAGCGCGACATCGTCGGCAATTCCATGCGGCTGCCGATGCCGATCATCAAATCGGTCTTCGGCCACAGTCTGTAGGCCGCGGCCATGGTGAGCCCGAGCTCGTGGGCGTTGGAGACGATGCCGCGGCCGCTGCGAAACGCGACGACGGGTGCATCGATCATCTCGGCGAGCTCCAGAACCTCCTCACGGGCGTCGATCGCGCCGCTGCCGACAAAGATCATCGGCGCCTTGCTATCAGCGATCAGAGCGGCGGCGGCCTTGATCCTATCCGGATCGGGCTGCGGCGCTGGCAGCCGATCGAACGGCTTGACGGGCGTGACCTGGGCGCGCTGGGTGAACACGTCCCACGGCATTTCCAGCGAGACCGGACCGCGGCGGCCCGACATCATCTCCTGGAATGCCCGTGAGACCATCGCCGGCGCGTTGTCGGGGTATTCGATCCGGTCGGCCCATTTCACAAAGGTTCGCAAGGTCGCGAGCTGGTCCGGCATCTCGTGCAAATGGCCGCGGCCCTTGCCCAGAAATTGCGTCGGCACCTGCCCGGTCAGGCACAGCACCGGCTCGTTGCAGCCGAATGCGGTGAGAAGCGCCGCCGAGGCGTTGAGCACGCCGGGGCCGGGCACCACGCTGAACACGCCGGGCCGGCCGCTGGAGCGCGCATAGCCGAACGCCATGTAGCCGCAGGCCTGCTCATGCCGCGCGCCGATCACCTTGAGCTGCGCCTGGTGGAACGCGTCGAACAGGCCGTAGATCTGTGCGCCGGGCAGGCCGAACACGGTGTCGACGCCGTGGGCGACGATGCCATTGACGATCGCTTCGCCGCCGGATGTTGAGGTCATGGCACTGTCCACTTGCTTAAGGATGTTAGCTGGCTTCGTCGACGACGCCGTTGCGCAAGACGCCGACGCCTTCGGCCTCGACCTCTATCACATCGCCGGGCTTCAGATAGCGCGGCGGATCGAACCGCGCACCGGCGCCGGTCGGCGTGCCCGTCACGATGATATCGCCCGGCATCAGCGTCGTGAAGGTCGAGATGTAGTTGATCAGGTAGCGGAAGCCGAAGATCAGCCGCGAGGTGCGGTCATCCTGCCTCACCTCGCCATTGACGCGGGTGGTCAGGCGGATATCGGCGATCTGCGCCTCGTTGCTGTAGGGCACGATCCACGGCCCGAGGCTGCCGGTGGAATCGAAGTTCTTGCCCTGGGTGACGTTGAACTTGGCGTGCCGCACCCAGTCGCGGATGGTGCCTTCATTGCATAGCGAAAGTGCCGCGATGTGGTCGAGCGCGGCGCTTTCCGGGATGTGGCGGCCGGCCTTGCCGATCACGAGCACCAGCTCGCCTTCGTAATCGAACTGCGGCGAAGCGCGCGGGCGCACCACCGGCGCATTGTGGCCGACAAAGGAGCGCGGCACGCGCAGGAACATGCTGGGATATTTCGGGGCATCCGAGCCGTCCTTGTATTCGGCGTTGCGGTCCGGATAGTTGACGCCGATGCAGATGATCTTTTCCGGCGCCGGAATCGGCGGCTGAAAGGCGACCGCGTCGAGTGCGTGGTCGGGCGAACGCTTGGCAGCGTCCTCCGCTAGCTTGGTCAGCGCGCCGGCCGCGATCGCGTCGCGCAGCGTCGGGTAGTCCTTGGCAAAGCGCGCGGAGAGATCGACGATGCCGGTGTCGGTGACGGCGCCATAGCTGATGGCGCTGTTGATGGAGTAGGTGGCGAGGCGGGGTGCGGACATCATCGATCCTCAATCCGCAACCAGCACGTCGGCGACGAAGCGCGGTTCGCGCACCGCCTGACCGGCGAACACCGAGCCCTCCTCGAACCAGGAGCGCGGCGCTGGCGCGCCCCACAGCGTCTGGCGGCGCGGATCGCGCAGCGACCAGCGCAGCGGCTCGTGGTCGTGATCACCGGTGAAATAGTCGCTGGTGTAGAGCTCGATGCGATGGCCGTCGGGATCGCGGATGTAGAGGAAGAAGGCGTTGGAGATGCCGTGCCGGCCGGGGCCGCGCTCGATGTTGGCGAGGAAGCCAGAGGAAGCCATCACATCACAGAGATGCACGATGTTCATCGCAGTCGGCACCCAATAGGCGATGTGGTGCAGGCGCGGGCCACGGCCGTTGGTAATGGCGAAGTCGTGGACGTTGCCCTTACGATGCATCCAGGCGGCGGCGATGCGGCCGTTGGCGCCGTCTTCCTCGGCATATTCGGTGAGGCGGAAGCCGAGCCTTGCATAGAAGTCGACGGTGTCCTGCACCTCGGCGGCGAACACGTTGAAATGGTCGAGCCGCTGCGGATGGCAGCCCTTGTAGAGGTCGTAGCGCCGCAGCAGATGCGGGCGCTTCTCCATCGTGGCGTAGAGCTCGATCTGGAAGCCGAACGGATCGGTGAACTGCAGCGTGCGGCCCTGGAATGGCTGGTCGAGGAAAGCGTAAGCGATGCCGTTTTCCGAGCAGAAAGACGCTGCCTTCTCGAGGTCGCCGTCATTGCCGACCTTGAAGCCGAGCCGGTTGCAGGCCGCCTTCGGCGCCTTGCGCAGCACCACCGAGTGATGCTGGTGCTCTTCGCTGGCGCGCAGATAGACCGACTTGTCGTCGCGGTCCTCGACATGGAGGCCGACCGTGGTCTCGTAGAACGCGGCGCTCTTGTTCAGATCCGTGACATCGAGCACGGCATGGCTGCAACGGATGATGTTGAAGGGCGGGTCGAAGACGTGCTGTGGAGCGGGCATGGACGTTTCCCTGATTGTGTTGTCATTCCGGGATGGTGCGCTAGCACCAGACCCGGAATCTCGAGGTTCCGGGTTCGCTGTGCGCCCCCGGAACGACAGTTACATTCCCAGTTTCTGAATCTTGTGCGTCCCGCGGGCGAGCGAGACGTGTTTGGTTTCCATGTAGAAGTCGAACGAGTGGTCGCCGCCGTCGCGGCCGATGCCCGACGATTTCATGCCGCCGAACGGGGTCGGCAGATGGCGGACGTTTTCCGAGTTGAGCCAGATCATGCCGGCTTCCAGCGCGTCGGCGACGCGCAATGCGCGGCCCATCTCGCCGGTCCAGACGTAACCGGTGAGGCCATACTGCACGCCGTTGGCGATCTCGATCGCGTCAGCCTCGTCGCGGAACGGGATCACGGTCAGGAACGGGCCGAATACTTCCTCCTGGGCGACGCGCATCTTGGCGTTCGCGCCGGTGACCAGCGTCGGCTGCACATAGTGCCCGCCGCCGGGGCCGTCATGCGGCTTGCCGCCGACTGCGATGGTCGCGCCATCTTTCTTCGCAATGTCGAAATAGCTGCAGACTTTCGCCAGATGCCGCTCGTGGATCAGCGGCCCGATCTCGGTTGCAGGATCGAGGGGATGGCCGACCTTGAGCGCTTTCACCCGCGCGGTCAGCTTCTCGATGAATGTGTCGGCGATGCTCTGCTGGACCAGAAGCCTGCTCGACGAGGTGCAGCGCTCGCCGTTGAGCGAGTAGATCATGAACACGACGGCATCGAGCGCGCGGTCGAGATCGGCATCGTCGAACACGATCACCGGGTTCTTGCCGCCGAGCTCGAAATGCACGCGCTTCAGGGTCGGCGCGCCCTGCGCCATGATTGCCGAGCCTGTCGAGCTCTCGCCGACGAAGCCGATCGCCTTGATGGCCGGATGTTCGGTCAGTGCCTTGCCGGCGTCTTCGCCAAAACCGTGCACGGTATTGAACACGCCGTCGGGGATGCCGGCCTGCTTTGCCAGTTTGACCAGCAGATCGGCGGTGACCGGCGACCATTCGGCCGGCTTGTGCACGACGGTGCAACCGGCCGCCAGCGCCGGAGCAATCTTCCAGGTCGAGAGCATGAACGGCGTGTTCCACGGCGTGATCACGCCGACCGGGCCGATCGGCACGCGGGTCGAGATATTCCAGTGCTCGTCGCTCGGCATGTTCTTGCCGTCGCGCGCCTCGGCGCATTTGTCGGCGAAGAAGCGGAAATTCTCAGCGGCGCGGATCGCGGCCTTGGCCATGAAGCGGTGCGCCTGGCCGGTGTCGATGCATTCGAGCACGGCGATGTCGTCGGCGTGATCCACGATCGCATCGGCAACGCGATTCAACAGCTTGCGGCGCGCCGTCGCCGGCATGTCGCGCCAGGCCTTGAAGGCGCGCGACGCCGCGGTCGCGGCACGGTCGATATCCTCCGCGTTGCCGCGCGCCACGGTGGCCAGCACCGCGCCGTCAACCGGCGATTTCGTCTCAAAGGTCTGGCCCGAGACCGACGGCACCACCTTGCCGTCGATCATGTGGCCGATGCCCTCCGCCTTCAACTTGGCGAGCAGGGGACCTGCGCGGTCGCGGTTGGCCTGGAATACGTCTGCGGATTTCGGGGTGGGCTTATCCATGGACCGTCTCCACTTTCTTCAGGGCGTCGTGGATGTTGTTGCGTTTCCAGCTCGTCTCCTTGTCATTGATCTGCATGTCGAACGACAGAGCGAATTTGCTGTTGGCAAAGACCGGATCGAGATGGGCCGACAGTGCCTTGAAGATGTGCTCGCCGGCCCGCTTGCGGGCGGCGAGATCGCGGCCTTCGCCGAGCCGCAGCACCATGTCGAGGAAGCCGCAGTTTTTTCCGCCATCGGCGATCGCGTAATGCTCGCATTTGATGGCGCGGACGCGGATGCCGCCGAGCGGGAAGATGCCGGTTTCGACCGCGGCCTTGCGAACCACTTCGACGACATGACCCATGTCGACGAGGCCGTCGAGATTGGCGGAATATTCTAGCGTGAAATGCGGCATGGCCGGTCTCCTGCTGATGTCAGCGCGTCAGGCGAAGTAGCAGCTCACGGATCCGTAGGGTCCATAGTCGGCTTGAATCGTGTCGCCTTTGCGGGTTTCGATTGGGCGGATGAAGGAGCCCGCCAGCACCACCTGTCCGGCATCCAGCGCCAGCCCGTTCGGCGCGATCTCGTTGGCGAGCCATGCCACCGCGGTCGCGGGATGGTTGAGCACGCCTGCGGCAAGCCCGGTCTCCTCGAGCTGGCCATTGCGGTAGCAGAGCGCGCCGATCCAGCGCAAATCAGTGTCCAGTGGGCGGATCGGGCGGCCGCCGAGCACGATGCCGGCATTCGCCGCGTTGTCGGCGATGGTGTCGAAGATCTTGCGCGTCGACTTGGTCTGCGGATCGACGCGTTCGATCCGTGTGTCGAGGATTTCCAGCGCCGGCACCACGAAGTCGGTGGCATTGAGCACGTCGAACAGGGTGCAGTCCGGGCCTGCGAGCCGATGCTTCATCACGAAGGCCAGCTCGGCCTCGACGCGGGTTGCGATGAAGCGATCGCTCGGCACCAGCCCGCCATCGGCAAAGAACATGTCGTCGAGCAAGATGCCGGAATCCGGCTCATTGATATTGAGCGCGCTCTGCATCGCCTTCGAGGTCAGGCCGATCTTGTGGCCCTTGATGACGCGGCCCTGCGCCACCTTCATCTCGACCCAGGCCTGCTGAATCGCGTAGGCATCGGCAAGAGTGATGCCGGGGTATTCCAGCGAGAGCTGGCGGATCTGCGTGCGGGTCTTTTCCGCCTGGTCGAGCCGTTGGGCGGCCGCGCGGATATCGTCGTGGGAGAGGGCCATGCGTGCTACACAAAGTGGATGCTGGGAGATAATTAACATGTTAAGTGAATGTCCGCAAACTGAATCGATGCATGTTGCAGCGCAAAAGTTTGCGGTTGTGGATTGAACGATGGCTCGCAAGAAATCGTCGAACGAACCGCGTTCAAATCCAGCAGAGGCCGGATCGTCCCGGCGGGTGCCGATGCGCGAGTTCTCACGCTCGCTGCCGATGTCGCTGCTCCGCGCCCGCGAAGCCGTGATGCGGCAATTCCGCCCGTCGCTGCGCAGTCATGGGTTGACCGAGCAGCAGTGGCGAATTCTGCGCGCACTCACCTCCGTCGACGAGATCGAGGTCACCGAGCTTGCGCATGTGGCGTTCCTGCTCGGCCCGAGCCTGTCGCGCATCCTACGCGATCTCGAGGCCCGCCAGTTGATCGAGCGCAGGACGGCGGCGAACGACCTGCGGCGCGCGGTCGTCTCGATCTCGGCGAAGGGGTTGAAGCTGATCGAGGCGGTGGCGCCGACGTCTGAGGCGATTTACGCCGCGATCACCAAGCGCTACGGCGCGCGCAAGCTTGCGGAACTGCACGAGATGCTCGGCGCGCTCGAGGCGAGCCTGGCTGGAATGATGTCCGCCGAGGACGCCGAGCTGGAAGCCGACGAATGATCACGGCAATACAGGCTACGCCATGTAGGGAACGCGCGAAATCACGTTGATGGCCCGGAATTCGGCAATCCAGCCGGCAACTTTCGAGTGGGACCACTCGATATGTCGGCGCAACGTCGTGGCCGCCGCGTCGCCGTCGCGCGCGCGCAATGCGTCAATGATCAGCAGATGCTCGTCCATGAAGGAATCGATCTGCGGCGCGGTCAGGGCCACCTGAATGTGCTTGCCGATCACGAAAGCGCAGTGGGTGCGCTTGAGGGCTTCGATCATCTCGCGATTGATGCCGTAGCCCAGGCACCGGATATGGAGATCGCCCTCGATCGCGTCGAGCTCGGCGACGCCGATGCGGTCGCGGAACCGGATCCCCTCGCGCAGCCGCTCCGCCATCCGGTCGAGCAGTGCCGCCGGAATCTTCACGGCAGCGGATTTCAGCAGCAGCGGCTCGAGGGTCGCCCGCACCTCGAAGATGTCGCGGACGCGATCCTCGTCCAGTGGCACCACATACCAGTGGGCTTTGGCGCCTTTCTCAAGGATTCCGATCGCCTGCGCGCGTAGCAGCAGATTGCGGGCAACCGTGCGTCCGACCCGGAAATGCCGCGCCAGTGCGAGTTCGCTGACGCGGAAGCGTCCGAACAGCGACCGGTAAATGACTTCACGTTCGAGCTCGTAGTAGAGGGTGTCCCAGGCGTCGCTTCTGATAGCCTCGACCGGCCCGTCGGTCAGCCCCAGCATTTCCGGTGTGATCGGGATTCGCCGAGGTTCGACCTTGCGCTTGCCGGCGATGACGCCGCGGCCGTCAAACCGGCGCACCAGGCCGATGTGCTCCAATTGCTCGAACGCCTGCCGCACCGGGGCGCGGCTGGAGCCAAACAAGGTCGCAATCGCCGATTCGGAGAGAACGGTTCCGGCCGGAACGCCACCGGTCCGGATGCGCTTCGCCAATGCGTCCTTGATCAGCGCGTAGGCCGGCTGTTTCCGTCTGGTCTGTGATTTCGCTCTTTGTGAATTCGCTTTTGGCATCGACATGGATGGCTGCCCGCCCGCCACACTATCACGTGATTTCGTCGAGGTCGCTTGCAGTAGGCATTTACGCACCGCCCGCGACGACCCTTTGACTATTGCGTGCAATGTACAATCATGATTAGCTGCGCCATACGCTTAGATTGATCATCGCCGTTGCGCGTCGGGTGCGCTGCAGTGGTGCGAATTTTTTTGTCGCGCTGTGCGATGGCCAAGGACAGGGCAGCAAGTCTACGCGTGTAGCTCGTCTCAATGCAGCCGACATGCAAGTTCGGCGTTATAAAGGGAGGATTGGATGAAACTGACGAGGCGTGAGTTTTCCGCCGGTTTGGCGGCAGGTCTCGCTACCCCGGCGCTGCTGCGTAGCGCGCGGGCGCAAGGCGCGACCATCAAGATCGGCATGTGCGCGCCCGTCACCGGTCCCGCCGCCGAGTCCGGCGGTTATGCCGTCAAGGGCGCCAAGCTCGCGCTCGAGGCCGTCAACAAGGCCGGCGGCATCCTCGGCAAGCAGGGCGAACTGATCGTCGAGGACGACCAGACCACAAATCCCGGCATCGTGCTGGCCTTCTCGAAACTCGCGTCGCAGCCCGACATCGTCGGCTTCCTCGGCTCGATCCGATCGACCCAGGTTCACGCGATGGCGCCCGATGTGATCAAGCTCGGCAAGCCCGTGATGATCGGCGGTACCGATCCGAACCTCACCCATATGGGCAACAAGTGGCTGTTCCGCTTCCGCCCTAATGACAGCTATTCCGGCCGCGTGATCGCCGAATACGGCGTCAGCACGCTCGGCAAGAAGAAGTGGGCCGTGCTGCACTCGACCGACGCGTTCGGCACCGCCGGCGGCAAGGCGCTGACTGAAGCTCTGCAGAAGCTCGGCGCGCCGCCGGTGCTCGACCAGGGCTACGCCAACCAGAGCCAGGACTTCACCCCCGTCGTGCTCGCGATCAAGCAGTCCGGTGCCGACATCCTCGGCTCTTACTTCACCTTCGAGAACGATCTCGGCATCTTTGCCCGCCAGTTGCGCCAGCTCGGCGTCAACATTCCCTGGGTCGGCTCGCCCTCGATCGTCAACATCACCGCGCTCAAGCTCGCAGGTCCCGCGCTCTACAACACCTACGGCGTCGCTGACTACGCGGAAGATTCCAGCGAAGGCTCGAAGGCGTTCGGCAAGCTCTATCGCGACGCGGTCAAGGTCGCGCCCGACAACCAGAGCTCCTGGACCTACGACGCGGTCACTGTGCTGTCGGCGGCAATCGACAAGGCCGCCTCGACCGAGCCCGACAAGATCCGCGAGGCGATTCTCGCGATCAAGAAGTTCCCGGGTGCCGAGGGCGAGTACAATTTCGACCAGAACGGCGACGGGCTTCACGGCTACAACATCGTGAAGAACGAAAAGGGCAACATCGTCTTCGACAAGCACATCGAGTCCAACGACTGATCAGGCGAAAAGGCCTCTCCGGTAGCCCCCGGGGAGGCCGGCGCCGATCCTCCGTTGGAACGCCTATCCCTTCAACCGAATGCTTGTCATGGATCTCATCCTTCAACTCCTGTTCACGGGCATCGGCATCGGCGCGGTCTACGCGCTGGTGGCGCTCGGCTTCGTGCTGATCTTCCGCGCCACCAACGTGGTGAATTTCGCGCAGGGCGAATTCTCGATGGTCGCGGCCTATCTGATGGTCTATTTCGCCGTCGATCTCGGCTGGCCCTATTGGCTGTCGTTCCTGCTCGCGCTGGCCGGCATGGCGCTGCTCGGTGTCATCTTCAATCTCGGCGTCTATTATCCGCTGCGCCATCGCTCCTATCTGCCTGTCATCATCGCCACGATCGGCGCCTCGATCCTGCTCGCCAACTCCGTGCTCGCGATCTACGGCCCGCAGCCGCAGGTGCTGCCGGGCTGGTTCGAGACACCAGGCATCCAGCTCGGCCCGGTCTATCTCGACAGCCAGTATCTCCTGATCATCGGCGTCACGATCCTGCTGGTGATCTTCAACTTCTGGTTCTTCGAGAAGACGCTGCTCGGCAAGAAGCTGCAGGCGACCTCGCAGGACAAGGAAATGGCCTCGCTGCTCGGCATTTCCGTCTCCACCATGATCATGATCACCTTCATCTACTCAGCCGTGCTCGGCGGTCTCGCCGGCCTCCTGGTCGCCCCGGTGCTGTTCGTCTCGATCCAGATGGGCTCGACGATCGCGCTGAAGGCGTTTGCCGCCACCATCATCGGCGGCTTCGGCGATGTCACCGGCGCCATCATCGGCGGGCTCGCGCTCGGCGTGATCGAGACCTTCGGCGCCGCCTATATCTCGGTGCCCTACAAGGACGGCTTTGCCTTCCTGGTGCTGATCGCCTTCCTTATCTTCCGGCCGCAGGGCATCTTCGGCGAACGTGTCGCGGAGAAAGCATGAGCGCCAGCGACAACATTCGGGTCCCGGCGCCTGCGATCCGCTCGAAGCCGCTGCTGCTTCGGCATCTGCCGTATTTCATCGGCGTTGCCATCGTGGTGGCGCTGGCCGCCAGGATGCAGTTCGACGGCTACGTCCACAACATCCTGATGCAGGCGACGACGTTCTCGATCGCGGTGTTCGGGCTTTCGGTCGTGCTCGGCCTGTGCGGCCAGATCAATCTGGCGCAGGCCGCGTTCTTCGGCTTCGGCGCCTACGCGGTTGGCATCGGAACCACGGATTGGCACCTGAGCTTCTGGCTCTGTCTCGTTGCGGGCTGTGTGATTGCCCTGCTGGCGGGCGCATTCCTCGGCGCCTCGACTTTGCGGCTCGGTGGCCACTACCTTGCGATGGTCACGATCTCGTTCCAGCAGATCGTGACGCTGGTGATGATCAACGCGATCTGGCTGACGCATGGGCCGGACGGCGTCTCGAACATCGGACGTCCCGCTCTGTTCCAGAGCTCGCAGAACTATCTCGCCTTCTGCGTCGCAGCACTCGGCATCGTCGGTTATGTGGTCTGGCATCTGCCGGATACCAGGCTCGGCCGCGCCATGCGGGCGGTACGCGACAATGAACTCGCGGCCGGGGTCAACGGCATCGACGTGTTCCGCACCAAGGTCTACGCGTTCGCGGTGTGCGCGGCACTGGGCGGCCTTGCCGGCGGCCTGTTCGCCGGCGGTTTCGCCTATGTCAGCCCGGACCAGTTCTCGTTCGCGGAATCGATCGTGTTCCTGACCATGTCGCTGCTCGGCGGCGTGGCCTCGCCGATCGGATCGGCGATTGGCACGGGATTGCTGATCCTGATCCCGGAATGGCTGCGCTTCCTCAAGAGCGTGCCGGGGCTTTACCTTGCGATCTACGGCCTGTCCGTGATCCTGATCATCCGCTTCATGCCCGACGGCATCTGGGGCTTTGTGTCCAACGCCTTCACGCGCTTGCGGGCGCGCGCCAAGGCGCCGCCGGCTGCGGCCGCGCTGCAGCTGAGACCTGCGACCACCGGCGGCAACATCGTGCTCGAGGTGACCGGGCTGTCGAAGCATTTCGGCGGCCTCAAGGCGGTCGACGGCGTCGACATCGCAGTCAGGCGCGGCGGCGTTCATGCGCTGATCGGGCCCAACGGCTCCGGCAAAACCACGACGCTGAACGTGCTGTCCGGCCTCTACAAGGCCACGTCGGGCAAGATCGTGCTCGACGGCACCGACATCACCCATATGGCGCCGCATCAGCGCACGGCTGCGGGTCTGGGGCGCACCTTCCAGAACATCCGCCTGTTCCGGTCGATGACGGCGCTGGAGAATGTCGAGATCGGCGCCGAGCGGCCCGGCAACACCATGATCGGGAAGGGCGACGACGCGCTGACCGAGCGTGCGATGGAGGCCTTGACCTTCGTCGGCCTCGGCAGCCGCGCCAACGAGTTGATCTCGAGCTTCTCCTACGGCCATCAGCGCCTGATCGAGATCGCGCGGGCGCTGGCGTCTAATCCGACGCTGCTGCTGCTCGATGAACCCGCCGCCGGCCTCAATTCGACCGAAAAGCTCGAGCTGCATGAGCTGTTGAAGCGCATCGCTGCGCAAGGTCTCACCATCCTGATCATTGATCACGACATGACGCTGGTCTCGGAAGCCGCCCAGCATATCACCGTGCTGAACTTCGGGCGCCGGATCGCCGACGGCGAATCCCTGGCAGTGCTGCGTCATCCCGACGTCGTCTCCGCCTATCTCGGGAGCGAATGATGCCGCTGCTCGAAATCCGCAATCTGGTGGTTCGCTACGGCGAGATCGAAGCGCTGCGCGGCGTCACCATCGCCGTGGAGCAGGGGCAGGTGGTCACGCTGCTCGGGGCCAACGGCGCCGGCAAGTCGACCACGCTGCGCGCAATCTCCGGCCTCGCCAAACCTGCTTCCGGCGACATCATCTTCGACGGTCATTCGATCGCGGGCCTCGGGCCGGAAGCGATCGTCCGGCTCGGCATCTCGCATGTGCCGGAGGGCCGCCGCGTGTTCCCGGGTCTCACGGTGAAAGAGAACATCATGTTAGGGGCGTCGAACCGGAAGGTGTCGGCGTCGCAGATCTCGCGCGAGGCGGATGCGATGTTCGACCTGTTTCCGGACATCCGCGCCTTCTCCGGCGCGCTCGGCTGGACGCTGTCCGGCGGGCAGCTGCAGATGGTCGCGGTCGCCCGAGGGCTGATGGCCAAGCCGCGGCTGCTGCTGCTGGACGAGCCGTCGCTCGGTCTCGCGCCCGTCATCGTGCAGGCGGTGTTCCGCATTATTTCGCAGATCAGGAAGGACACCACGGTCTTGCTCGTCGAGCAAAATGCGCGCATGGGACTTTCAGTCGCCGATCATGGCTTCGTCCTGGAAACCGGGCGGATCGTGCTGGGCGGCAGACCGGACGAATTGTGGGCCAACGAAGCCATCGCCGCGGCCTATCTTGGCGGTCACGCCAAATCCCACGTGTAAAGGCCGCGCCCAATCCAACGAGCTGTTCTTCATGGTCACTATCAAGGTTGAGAACCTCATCAACTTCGTTTCCGAGGTGTTTTCGCAGTCGGAATCCTCAACCGAGGAGGCGCGGCGGATCGCGACTTACCTGACGACCGCGAACCTCACCGGGCACGACAGCCATGGCGTGATCCGGGTGCCCGTTTATGTCAGGTGGAAGAAGATGGGCTCGGTGGTGCCGAACCAGATCCCCGAAGTCGTGGTCGACACGCCGGCGCTCGCGGTGGTCGACGGCAAGTTCGGCTACGGACAAACCGTCACGCCCGTCGCGGTCAGGCTCGGCATCGAGAAGTGCAAAAAGGCGGGCCTCGCAGCGATCGCGCTGCGCAACGCCGGCCATATCGGCCGCGTCGGCGACTGGGCCGAGATGGCGGCCGCCGAAGGCCTGGTCTCGGTGCATTTCGTCAACGCCGCCGGCTCGCTGCTGGTCGCGCCTTACGGCGGCGTCGAGAAGCGGCTGTCGACCGCGCCGTATTGCGTTGGCATTCCGCGCGAGGGACAGGACCCGATCGTGCTCGATTTTGCGACCTCCGTGGTTGCCGAGGGCAAGGTGCTGGTCGCAAGCCGCGGCGGCAAGAACCTGCCGAAGGCCGCGCTGGTCGATGCCGACGGCACCTTGAGCGAAGATCCGCATGTGCTCTATGGGCCGTTCACGCCGGATGGACCGCGCGACCACACCAAGGGCACTGGCGCGATCCGCGCTTTCGGCGACCACAAGGGCTCGGGCCTCGCGTTCATCTGCGAACTGCTCGGCGGCGCCCTGACCGGCACTGGCGCGACCGCTCCGGACCGCCGTTTCGCCAACGGCATGCTGGCCATCTACATCGATCCGAAGGTGGTGGACCCTGCAAATTTCTTCGACGGCGAGATCGCGCGCTATGTCGATTTCATCAGGGAAACAAAGCCGATCGCGGGTGTCGAATCCGTGCTGATTCCGGGCGATGCCGAGCGCAGAACCCGCGCCGAGCGCACCAAAAACGGCATCCCCTTGCCTGACGACACCTGGGCGGCGATAGTGAACACCGCGCGCGAAGTCGGCGTCAGCGAAGTCTTAATCCAGCGGGCGACGAGCTAAGGCTGGTCCCCCAAGAAACCGCGAAGGGAAACGCGATCAATGGCAAACAAGGTCAAGCAAGTCTGGGCGTCGGGCAAGGCTGTCGTCAACGGCTGGCTCGCGATCCCTTCCGGGTTTTCGGCCGAAGTGATCGCGCAATGCGGCTTCGACAGCGTCACCGTCGACATGCAGCACGGCGTGCAGGACTATCTCTCGATGGTGCAGTGCTTCCAGTCGATGCATGGCCATCCGGTGACTCCGATGGTCCGCGTACCCTGGAATGAGCCCGGCATCGTCGGCAAGGTGCTCGACGGCGGCGCCTATGGCGTGATCTGTCCGATGGTCAACACCCCGGAGGAAGCCAAGAACCTGGTCTCCTACGCGAAGTATCCGCCGAAGGGTGTGCGCTCCAACGGTCCGATCCGCGCCGGCATGTACGGCTCGGCCGGCACCTACCAGCAGACCGCGAACGACGAGATCGTGCTGCTGCCGATGATGGAGACCAGGACCGCGGTCGAGAACATGGAAGCGATCCTCGATGTCGAGGGCATCGACGGCGTCTATGTCGGCCCGTCCGATCTCGGCTTCTCCTACGGCCTGGTGCCGAAGCTCGATCGCGACGAGCCGGAGATCCTCAAGATCTACGAGAAGATCATCAAGGAATGCGGCAAGCGTGGCCTCAACCCGGGCATTCACTGCTCCGGCGCCGAAGGCGCAGCGCGCGCCATCAACATGGGCTTCAAGCTCGTGACGCTGTCGAACGAGGTCGGCCTGATGCAGACCTACGCAAAGATGCAGGTCAACCAGACCCGCGAGAAGTCCGGCGGGAAGGCGTAAGCTTTTCCCGCAAGCGCACGCTGTTCTCCCTCGCCCCGCTCTTCGCGGGGAGAGGGTTGGGGTGAGGGGCCTCCATCCGGCGAGCACATTGTTCGTGATTGCGCACGTGCCTTGCCCCTCACCCGAATTCTCGCTGCGCGAGAATTCGACCTCTCCCCACAAAGAGCGGGGAGAGGTGAAAGAAAGTACGAAGGAGAATCCCCATGGCCCCGACCCACGTCATCCGCCTGCATCCTGACGACAGCGTCCTGATCGCGCGCGCGAGCCTGCCGCCGGGGCTGGTGGTGGAGGGTGTCACCACGGTCGAGCGCATTCCTGCCGGCCACAAGGTCGCGATCAAGCCGATCGCGGTCGGCGAGCCGATCAAGCGTTACGGCCAGATCATCGGCTTCGCGACTGCGCCGATCGCGCCGGGCCAGCACGTGCATACCCAGAATTGCGGCATGGGCGATTTCGCCAAGGACTATGCCTATGGCGTCGACGTCAAGCCGGTGCCGAATTTCGATCTACCCGCGACCTTCGAGGGCATCCGCCGCGCCGACGGCCGCGTTGCAACCCGCAACTATATCGGCATCCTCACCTCGGTGAATTGCAGCGCCCATGTCGCCGGCATCGTCGCCGATATGTTCAAGAAGAACCCGTTCACCGGCGACAATCCGCTGGCCGATTATCCGAACGTCGACGGCGTCGTCGCGCTGACCCACAAGACCGGCTGTGGCATGACCCAGGACGAGCCGCTGGCGCTGCTTCGCCGCACGCTCGGCGGCTACGCGCGGCATGTGAATTTCTCCAACGTGATCGTGCTCGGCCTCGGCTGCGAGGTGAACCAGATCGGCGGCCTGATGCAGGAGCAGAAGCTTGCCGGGCGCCTGCGCGCGATGGACATCCAGGAGGTCGGCGGCACCCGCAAGACGGTGGAAGCCGGCGTTGCCTTCGTGAGGGAAGCGCTGACCGACGCCAACAAGGTCAAGCGCGAGCCGGTGCCGGCGAGCGAACTCACGGTCGCGCTACAATGCGGCGGCTCCGACGGCTATTCCGGTGTGTCGGCCAATCCGGCGCTGGGCGCGGCGAGCGACCTTCTGGTCCGCCACGGCGGCACCGTGATCCTGTCGGAGACCCCGGAGACCTATGGTGCCGAGCATCTCTTGACACGCCGCGCCGTTAGCCGCGAGGTCGGCGAGAAGCTGGTCGGCCTGATGCGCTGGTGGGAGGAATACACCCAGCGTGAGGGCGCCGAGATGAATGCCAATCCAAGCCCCGGCAACAAGGCCGGTGGCCTCACCACCATTCTGGAAAAATCGCTCGGTGCGATGGCGAAAGCCGGCAGCACCAACCTCGTCGACGTCCTGCACTACGCCGAGACGGTGACTAAGAAGGGCTTCGTGTTCATGGACACGCCCGGCTACGACCCGGTCGCGGCGACCGGGCAGGTGGCCGGCGGCGCCAACCTCGTCTGCTTCACCACCGGCCGCGGCAGCGTGTTCGGCTGCAAGCCCGCGCCCTCGATCAAGCTCGCCACCAACACGCCGATGTACACGCGGATGGTCGACGACATGGACGTCAATTGCGGCACCATCCTCGACGGCGAGGAGAGCGTGCAGGATTGCGGCCAGCGCATCTTCGACCTGATCCTCAAGACCGCCTCGGGCCAGCCGACTAAGAGCGAGAGCTTTGATTTCGGCGGCGCCGAGTTCGCACCCTGGGTGCTAGGGGCGACGATGTAGCTGAAAGCGTAGCCCGGATGGAGCGCAGCGAAATCCGGGACTCTCGTACGCGCACGGACCCCGGATTGCGCTGCGCTCCATCCGGGCTACGCAGCGGCATGCAGACACGCGTTCATCGCAACGCTATCCCCAGCGCGCTGAAATAGCTTGCGGGCACGTGATCCCGCACGATTCGTGGCAGGACGCTGGCAAACATGTCGAGCGGCCGCGGGCCGATCTTGCGGATGAACCGGAACGCCGCGAGTGCGCGAAAATCGTCGAGGCCGGCCTGCACGAGCCCGTTCACAAAATCCGGTTCGTTGCTGTCGTCCAAGGACATCGTCGGCGGGTCCGCAAAGCTGCCATCGGTCGGACACTGAATCAGGCGCCCGACATGGAGGAACGTATTGCCCAGCCCGGGCGGCACCGTCGGCACGACATCGTCGCCATGCACCAGGCGGATGGTGCAGTTGCCGAGCCCCGTCGTGTAGCCGTTGAAGAAATCCAGTCCTCCGACCCTCGGGCCGCCAAACGTGGTGACCGCAGTCGCCGTTGCGCTGAGTTCGCGCATCGCGCGTTCGGCCGCGACGATCGCGAGCGCACCGCCGAGGCTGTGGCCGGTGAAGAACAGCTTTTGGGCGGCAGCGGGACGCTGCTGGATGATGGGCACGATCTGCGGCCAGATCGAATCGACCGCGGCCTTGAATCCGCTGTGCAGGCCGTCGGGAGAAGGGGCCGCGGTGAAGTCGGTGATCCAGTCCTCGATCTTGAGCGGGTCGGTGCCGGAGAACGCGATGATCGTCGCGTTGCGTCCCGCCGCGGCCACGAAGCAGGCGCTGTGCGGCGGCAGGCCGCTGACGGGATCGTTGCTCGCCAGGTCCTTCAGCACCAGCTGCCATGCCTTCAGGATGTCAGCGACTTTGTCCGGGTCGTTGGTCTCGTAAGCCAGTTGCGACATCCACATCATCGCCCGGGCGTCGCCCATGGCAAACGACGGGTTTGCCGCAAAAGCGTCGAGTGCGTTGTCCGGATAGGCACTTCGGCTGATCGCAACCAGAAAGCTCATCGCGGCATGCTCCTGCGCCAGGGCGGGACCAGTGACGCTAAATCAACCACGGGTAGATAGTGCCCGCAAGCGCTACGCCATCATTCGCTCGCTCCGTGGGCACGCCATGCCCGTTGTTAGTGCTTGATGTCGGAGGACACCAGTGTTCTGCTCAAAAAAGCTGCTGGAGTCCCCCCGTCCGTGTCGATCTTCGTCGCACTGCACCACGTCACGCACTACAAATACGACCGGCCGATCGATCTCGGGCCCCAGACCATCCGGCTCCGTCCCGCGCCGCATACCCGCACGCCGATCCTGAGCTATTCGCTCAAGGTGACGCCGGCGAACCATTTCGTGAACTGGCTGCAGGATCCGCAGGGCAATTGGCTGGCGCGCTACGTCTTTCCGGAAAAGGCGACCGAGCTCAAGATCGAGGTCGACTTCACCGCGCAGATGACCGTGGTCAATCCGTTCGACTTCTTCGTCGAACCCTCCGCCTTCAGCTTTCCGTTCGAATACAGTAGCGATCTCAAGGCCGAGCTTGCGCCCTATCTGGAGACGAGCGAGCCCGGTCCGCTGCTTTCAACGTACCTCAAGGACATCCCGCGCACAGCCGACAGCACGGTCAATTTCCTGGTCGAGCTGAACGCGCAGCTGCAGAAGAGAATCCGCTACATCGTCCGCATGGAGCCCGGCATCCAGACGCCGGAGGAGACGCTCGCGGCCGGCTCCGGCTCCTGCCGCGACTCGGCATGGCTGTTGATCCAGGCGTTGCGCCATCTCGGGCTCGCCACGCGCTTCGTCTCCGGCTACCTGATCCAGCTGCGGCCCGACATCGATCCGCTCGAAGGGCCGCGCGAGGTTGAGAGCGATTTCACCGATCTGCACGCCTGGGCCGAGGTCTATCTGCCTGGCGCGGGCTGGATCGGTTTCGACGTCACCTCGGGCATGCTGACCGGCGAGGGGCACATTCCGGTCTGTGCCACGCCGCATTATCGCTCGGCAGCGCCGGTGACGGGCACCGCGGGCTTCGCCAACACCGATTTCGCCTTCGAGATGACGGTCAAGCGGATCCGCGAGGCGCCGCGGATCACCAGGCCGTTCTCCGACGAATCCTGGGCGCGGCTCGACAAACTTGGCGAGCAGGTCGATGCCGATCTGACCAGGGACGATGTCCGCCTCACCATGGGCGGCGAGCCGACCTTCGTCTCGATCGACGATCTGGAGTCCCCGGAATGGAACGTCGCCGCGGTCGGCCCGACCAAGCGCGTGCTCGCCGACGAGCTGATCCGCAAGCTGCACACGCGCTTCGCCCCGGGCGGCCTGCTGCATTACGGCCAGGGCAAATGGTATCCGGGCGAAACCCTGCCGCGCTGGGCCTTCGGGCTGTACTGGCGCAAGGATGGCAAGCCGATCTGGAAGAACGCCGATCTGATCGCTTCGGTCGAAAATCCGCGTAAAGCTGAGGTCGCGGATGCGGAGCGCTTCGCGAGCGGGACCGCCGCGAAGCTCGGCCTGAAGCCGGATTACGTCATGCCCGCCTACGAGGACACTGCGTTCTGGCTGCAGCGCGAGGCGGGTTTGCCGGCCAATGTCAGCCCGGCCAATGCCAAACTGGCCGATGCGGAAGAGCGTGCACGGATCGCGCGGGTGTTCGACGAGGGACTGACGACGCCGAAGGGCTACGTGCTGCCGATCCAGCGCTGGTCGCCGCTTGCGGATCGCATTCCGGCGCGCTGGCGCAGCGAGCGCTGGAAGATCAGGCGCAGTCATCTGTTTTTGTTTCCCGGCGATTCCCCACTCGGCCTTCGGCTTCCGATTGGCTCGCTCGAACACGTCGCTGCCGAAGATTTTCCCTACATCATCGAGCAGGATCCGATGGCGCCGCGCGACGCGCTGGGCGAGATCGATCCGGAGCTGAAGCAGGCGCTCAAGGATAGTCCCGAGCCGGCCCCGGTGCGCACCGCGATGTCGATCGAGGTCCGCGACGGCGTGCTCTGTGCCTTCATGCCGCCGGTCGAGAAGGTCGACGATTATCTCGAGCTGATCGCGGCGCTCGAGGCGACTGCTGAAGAGCTTAAGCTGCAGGTTAATGTCGAGGGTTACGGGCCGCCTTACGATCCGCGCATCGAGGTCATCAAGGTGACGCCCGATCCCGGCGTGATCGAGATCAACGTCCAGCCGGCGCAAGACTGGCGCACGGCGGTCGACATCACGCTCGGGCTCTATGAAGACGCCGCGAAGACGCGGCTTGGGGCCAACCGCTTCCTGATCGACGGCCGCCACACCGGTACCGGCGGCGGCAACCACATCGTGGTCGGCGGCAGCAAGCCGGAGGATTCGCCGTTCCTGCGCCGGCCCGATCTCTTGAAGAGCCTCGTGCTGTACTGGCAGCGGCATCCGTCGCTGTCCTATCTGTTCTCCGGCATGTTCATCGGTCCGACCAGCCAGGCGCCGCGCATCGACGAGGCCCGGCACGATGGGCTCTATGAACTGGAGATTGCGCTCGCGCATGTGCCGCCGTCGGGCATGGACGCGCCGCTGTGGCTGGTCGACCGGCTGTTCCGGCACATCCTGGTCGACATCACCGGCAATACCCACCGCGCCGAGATCTGCATCGACAAGCTCTATTCGCCCGACAGCCCGACCGGCCGGCTCGGCCTGGTCGAATTCCGCGCGCTCGAAATGCCGCCCGATCCGCGGATGTCGCTGGCGCAGCAGCTGTTGATCCGCGCGCTGATCGCCAAACTGTGGCGCGACCCGCAGCACGGCAAATTCGTGCGCTGGGGCACCGCGCTGCATGACCGCTTCATGCTGCCGCATTTCCTCTGGGAGGATTTTCTCGGCGTGCTCGCCGAGCTCAAGCACTCCGGCTACGATGTCGAGCCGGAATGGTACCAGGCGCAGCTCGAATTTCGCTTCCCCGCCTTCGGCCGCATCCATCACGGCGGCGTCAGCCTCGAACTGCGCCAGGCGCTGGAGCCTTGGCATGTGCTCGGTGAGGAGGGCACCGCTGGTGGCACCGTGCGCTATGTCGACTCTTCGGTCGAGCGGCTGCAGGTCAAGGCGACCGGCTTCGTCGAGGGCCGTCACGTCATCACCTGCAACGGCCGGCGGATGCCGATGACCGAGACAGGTCGTGCCGGCGAGGCGGTGGCCGGCGTTCGCTTCAAGGCCTGGCAACCGGCCTCGGGCCTGCACCCGACCGTTCCGGTGCACGCGCCGCTGACGTTTGATCTGATTGATACCTGGAACGGCCGCTCGCTCGGCGGCTGCGTCTATCACGTCGCCCATCCCGGCGGCCGCAACTACGAGACCAAACCGGTCAATTCCTACGAGGCGGAGGCGCGGCGGCTGGCGCGATTCCAGGATCACGGCCATACCCCAGGCCCGATCGAGCCGCCGCCAGAGGAACGCACAGTTGAGTTTCCGTTGACCCTCGACTTGCGGACGCCGCTCCTGCACTAATCGTAGTCAGGGGAAGTGCAATGACCGGTTCGGGTGGCCAAGGTAGCAGTCAGGAGAGCAGGGCCCGTCCCGGTCAGCGCCGGACGGCGCAATGGACCCGCGATTACGCCCGGCTTCCCGGCATTCCCGACGAATATATCGCGCAGGACGGTGCGCCGCGTCCGGTCTGGACCCGTTTCTTCGATGCCTTTGCCGCGCTGTCGCCGGCCGATATCGAGCGGCGATTCGCCGCCGCCGACCGGCATCTGCGCGAGGCCGGCGTCACCTATCGCGCGCCCGGCGATACCGCCGACCGGATCTGGCCGCTCAGCCATTTGCCGCTGCTGATTGACGCCGCCGACTGGCGCCAACTGGCCGCCGCGGTCGCGCAACGCGCGCAGCTGATGGAAATGGTGCTCGGCGATCTCTACGGCGAGGGCCGTCTGGTCGCTGATGGCGCTGTTCCCGCCGCGGCGATTGCCGGCAGCGGCGAATATCTGCGCGCGGTCAGCGGTATCAAGCCGGCGGGCGGCCGCTATCTGCATCTCTACGCCGCCGATGTCGGCCGCGGGCCGGATGGCCGCTGGTGGGTGCTTGGCGACCGCACGCAGGCGCCGTCCGGCGCGGGCTATGCGCTGGAAAATCGGCTGGTGCTGTCGCGCGCCTTCTCCAATCTCTACAAGTCGATGAATGTCGAGCGCGTGGCGCCGTTCTTCGAACAGTTCCGCGATTCCTTGCGCGCCAGCGCCGATCGCGACGAGCCGCGGATCGGCCTGCTTACGCCCGGCGCGTTCAGCGAGACCTATTTCGAGCACGCCACGCTGGCGCGCTATCTGGGTTTCCTACTGGTCGAGGGTGACGATCTCGCCGTCTCCGGCGACCGCATCCACATCCGCACCGTGGCCGGGCTGAAGCGGCTCGACGTGCTGCTGCGCCGGGTCGATTCCAACATGCTCGATCCGCTTGAGCTCGATTCATCCTCCTATCTCGGCGTGCCCGGCCTCGTCGAGGTGCTGCGCAAGCAGGGCGTCGTGGTCGCCAACATGCCGGGCTCGGGGGTGCTGGAGGCACGCGCGCTGCTCGGCTTCCTGCCCAATCTCTGCCGGCGGCTGCTCGGCGAAGATCTGGCGATGCCGCACATCGCGACCTGGTGGTGCGGCCAGAAAGCGGCCCGCGAGGAGGTGCTGTCGCGGCTCGACGAGTTCGCGATCGAGGGCGCCTATGGTCGCGGCGTTCCGGGCTTCCCCGGCAATGGCCCGGTGCTTCCTGGCCAATTGCCGGCAAGCGAGCGCGACCGGCTCGAGGATGCGATCGCCAATCGCGGCATCGATTATGTCGGGCAGGAGCTGGTGCGCCTGTCCACGACGCCGGTTTGGGAGAACGGCCGCATCGCACCGCGCCCCTTCGCGCTGCGGGTGTTCGCAGCCGCGACGCCGAACGGCTGGACTGTATTGCCCGGCGGGTTCTGCCGGATCGCCGAACGGGCGGATGCACGCGCGGTGTCGATGGGCGATGGCGCTGTTTCGGCCGACGTCTGGATCGTCTCCGACAAGGCGGTTGCAACCTCGACGCTGTTGCCTGCGGTCGACACCGTGCGCATCCGCCGCATCGCCGGCGTGCTGCCGAGCCGCGCCGCCGACAATCTGTTCTGGCTCGGCCGCTATCTCGAGCGCGCCGAAGCGACCATGCGGCTGATCCGCGCGCTGGGCACGCCGTTGCGCGATCCGGCCCGCACGAATGCCACCGGCACCGCGCCGACGCTGCATTCGGCCGAGCGGATCCAGCGCATGCTGGTTGCCTGGGGCGCGTCCTCGCAGACCGCGCGCGCCAATCCCGCCAAGGTCGCCCTCGAAGCGCTGCAGAGCGATGAGAAAGCCGGCTCGGCGCTGTCATTGGTACGATCGGCGCAGCGCACCGCCACGTCGCTGCGCGAGCGGCTGTCGCCGGATGCCTGGCAGGTCATCACCGAAATGGCCGAGCGCCTCGCCATCGAGGTTCATGATGACGACGGCGTCGTTAGCGCCGCCGAGCTCACGCTGCAGGAGTTGGCAAGCTTTGCCGGGCTCGCGCAGGAGAACATGAACCGCGCCGCCGGCTGGCGCTTCCTCGAGATGGGCCGCCGCGCCGAGCGCGCCATCAACACCACGCGCTTCGCCCGCCAGTTTGCTTATGACGATGCCGGCGACGAAGACCTCGACGTCCTGCTGACGCTGGTCGACTGCCAGATCACCTATCGCTCACGCTACCTGGTGCAGCCGCTGCTGGCGCCGGTGCGCGATCTGGCGGTGCTCGATCCCTACAATCCGCGCTCGGTCGTGTTCCAGGTCGCCTGCCTGAACGAGCATGTCGCCGCGCTGCCGAGCCTGAAGGAGCATGGGATGATGGAGCGGCCGCAGCGCCTGGCAGTCGCACTGGAGGCGATGCTGACGACGGCGGAGGCCACCGCGCTCGACGTCAAGGCGCTGTTCGCGCTGGAGCAGGACCTGCTGAGCCTCGCCGATGCGATCGGGCTGCACTACTTCCCGCACGGACCGAACGCCAGCCGGCCGGAGAAGCTCACGGGGCTGGCGTGATCTACGACATCCGTCACGTCACGACCTACAGCTATGAGACCCAGGTCAGCTTCGCGCGCTGCTCGCTGCGGCTGGAGCCACTCAGCGGCGACGGTCAGCAGCTGATCTCCCACAGCGTCGAGATCAGGCCGAAGCCCGCGGAGCGCACGGCGAGGCGGGACTTCTTCGGCACGCTGACCGAGAACGTGCTGATCGAGACCGCCCACCGCAACCTTCGCATCGATTCGCGCTCGCGCGTCTCGGTCGAACGGCAGGCGCCGCCCCGCGATACTGCGAGTCCGTCATGGGAGACCGTGCGTGACGTCGCCTTTGAGGCCGCGAGCCTGGGTGCGGACTCGCCGGTCGGCTATGTCTTCGCCAGCGCGCTGGTGCCGGTGCTGCGGCCGGTGACCGCCTATGCGTCGGCGAGCTTTGCGTCCGGCGGCGGCATCCTGCGAGGCGCCGCCGACCTGATGCGCCGCATCCGCACCGACTTCAAATACGATCCGAAGGCGACCGTGATCTCGACGCCGCTGAAGGAGGTGTTCGAGAAGCGCCACGGCGTCTGCCAGGATTTTGCCCATGTGATGATCGCAGGGCTGCGCGGGCTTGGCCTGCCGGCGGCCTATGTCAGCGGCTATTTGCGCACCATTCCGCCGCCCGGCCAGCCGCGGCTGCAGGGCGCGGACGCGACCCATGCCTGGGTCTCGGTCTGGTGTGGCGCCGAACTCGGCTGGATCGGGTTCGATCCGACCAACGATCTCGTCGTCGCGAGCGACCACATCATCCTTGCCGTCGGGCGCGACTTCTCCGACGTCTCGCCGGTCGACGGCGTCATCGTCGGCGCGCGCAAGCAGAAGCTCAACGTCGCGGTGGACGTGCTGCTGGTGGAGTGAGCGGAAACAGGCGGGCGCACTCGATGGCGCCAGCGCCTCGATCAAGCCACGCGCCGTTTGCCCGATTTGTCCCACCCGATCGGACTGACCACGACGCGGTCCCGGCCTTCACGCTTGGCTTCATAAAGCGCGAGGTCCGCGGCCTTGATCAGATCGCGCGACGTGCGCTCATGGTCGGGAACCAGGCAAGCCAATCCGATGCTGACGGTCGGCAACTCACCCTGGGATGCGCGGGCGGTCGTCAGCCTTGCGCGAATCTGTTCGGCAATTTCCTGCGCGCCCGCTTTGCCGATGCCGGGCAGCAGCACGGAAAACTCCTCGCCGCCATAGCGCGCGCCAAGGTCGGTTACGCGCTTGGTGCTGGTTGCGATGCACCGCCCCACGGTGGCAAGCACCGCGTCGCCGGCCTGATGCCCGTAGGTGTCGTTGAAGATCTTGAAATGATCGACATCGATCATCAGGAGCGAGACCGGTGCCTTGGCGCGCATGCCGCGGCGCCATTCGACGTCGAGGGTATTGTCGAGGCGGCGGCGGTTGGCAAGGCCGGTCAGTGCATCGGTGCTGGCGAGATGCGCCAGCTGGTCTTCAGCCGCCGCCCGCCGTTTGACGGCTGCCACCAGGTAGAACATCAGGACGATCGAGAAGCCGCCGAGTGCGGCCACCACGCCGCCGATCAGCCAAAGCTGTTGCCACCAGTCGGCATAGATACCGTCGAGCGCAAGACCCTGGGCAATGATGAGGGGATGGTGCCCGACCTGCTGAAAAACGTAGAGCCGGCTGACGTGATCGACGACCGATTTCGTGACGTAGGAGCCGGATTGCCGTGCCGGAAACTGCTTGAGGGCTTGGGAGTCCCGGATGCTTTGCCCGATCTTGCTGATGTCGAACGGCGCCCGCATCAGCATCGCGCCGTCGCTGTTGAACAGCGCCATGCTGTCGCCGGGGCCGAAGTTCAGCTTCCGGAACAGATTGTGGAAATAGCTGAGCCGCATGCTGCCGGCGACGACGCCGGCGAACGAGCCGTCGCTGTTGCTGATGCGTCGGCTCAGGCTGATCAGATACTCCCCTTCCGACGTGACCCAGGGCGCACTGATGAACAATCCCGTGGTCGCTTGCGTCTGATGAACCCGGAAGAAATCCTGTTGGGCGAAATTCGTCTGCGGCGGCGTCAGCGTTCTGGAATCCAGCGTGACGTCGCCGGCCGGGTTCAGGACCAGAATTGAACCGAGATCCTTTGCGGTGGCGGCCCGGTCGAACAGCACGACCTGCCGAAGTTCCGGGCTGATGCTGTTGATCTCGGGCAGCTTCACGCCGTCGGCGACAGCCTGCAGCGAGAGATCATAGAGCTCGATGTTACGGTCGATTTCGCTTGCGATGCTGGCGACGAGGTTGGTCGATGCTTCCTTCGCATGTTGGTAGTCCTTCTGCGCCATCTCCCAGATGATGGCCGCGCAGACTGCGCAAAAGCAGAGGATGAGGCCGATGCCGAGTGCGAACAGCCGTTTCGCTGGCATCGCCTTCGGTCGTAGCAAAAGCCCGTGCATCGCGTGCTTCCCCGAGAATTCCCCGCACCCCCGTGCTTCGGCCGTTTTTATGGGGGCATCGGATTGAGAAAGCCGGCGTGAACCGGACGCAATTTATTCGAGCCGGTTAGGGGGTGATTAACCATGGCGCATTCCCCCGGAATGAGGGCCGTGAGCCATGCAAAAACTGCCTGTCGCGCAACTCAGCAAAAACCCGTCAAGCCCTCGCGTGAAAAATATTCCGATTTTCAGAATAGCAACTCAGTGATATAGATATGCCGTCCCACCCGATTGAGGGGCGAGCGCACGTCACGAACGCGCGGTGGGATGCGGTGGACGCCGAATGCGCAACTGACGAGAGCGCGTGAGGCGGACGGCGAAATCGTATGGTCCCGACGCCCCAGTGTCAGGCAAAAGTCCGCAAGGCGCATACGCGTCTCGCGGATGACGGTGACAAATAAGCCCGGTCTTCGCCGGGAGAGCACGTATAAGCCGTAACCCATCGCGCAGGGAAAGCCGGAGTTCCCGGTTACACCTGTGGTCCTACCCCGGTGCTTTCTGTTGCACCGGGCCCATGGGTGCGATCGGCACCCGGCTTTCCCTGCGCCTTCTGCTCAAGAATAGGGCAAACGAAATGCAAAGCTCGGGCGATTCATGTCGCGAGTATGCGAAGCTGCGTCCCCATCCACCGCTGTCATCGCCCGGCCTGTGCGCAATTGCGCACATGGACCGGGCGACCCAGTACGCTGCGGCCCACCGGCTTAATCACAACCGCCTCTAGAATACTGGATCGCCCGGACAAGCCCTACGATATACACACATCTCCAGACGCGCCCTTGCGGAGCGTCCCATTCTCTGAATCGATGATGGCCCCGCAACATTCGGGGAACAGGCATGGAAGGCGGTTTGGGACGGTTTGGCGACCGGCGCCTGGAAAAAGGGGGGCCGGCTTGCTGGCCCGTTTGGTCAGTGTCGGGCAATCCGGTATTAGTGTGCGTCGCGTGGGAGGCAATCGCGCGGGCGAGATGCGGATTACGCGCTTCTTGCGTACTCCCCGCGTGAGGCCGGAAGAGATGATTGCTACCGCCCGTGCGCGCACCGCGGGGTTGGTTAAGGAGCGTC
>NZ_JYMU01000034.1:0-73285 GCF_000938235.1 Bradyrhizobium sp. LTSPM299 | reverse complement strand
AGGAGCGTCATATCCTCGCGATCCAGGATACGACGACCCTGCGCGACGATGGTAAGCAGCGCAGTTTGAACCTGCATCCAATGATTGCGGTAGACGCCCACGATGGCGGCTTGCTCGGACTTGTGGATGCGGTGTTCCTCAATCACGTTGGCGGCAAGAAGCACCTCTGTAAGAAGCGGCCTTTCGCTGAAAAGGAGAGCAGCCGTTGGCTCGACGCGACAAATACAGCGGCCAGCTTGGTCACCTCTGGAGCTGCCTGCGTCACCGTCGTGGCCGACCGGGAAGGAGATATCTACGAGGAATTCGCCTGCCGTCCCACTGAGACCGAGCTGCTGATCCGCGCTCATCATGATCGCGTGCTGGAAGGTGGGGGCACGCTCTATAACTGCATGGAAGGTGTCGCTGAACTGGGCCGCGAGACGATTGATCTGCCGGCCAATCCGGGCCGGCCTGCCCGTCAGGCGGTGCTGGCGCTGCGCGCACGTGAGATCATCCTGAAGCGGCCGAAACGCAACCATCCCGCCGAAGCGGCAAAACTGCCGAAGACGGTCACGCTCACTTTGGTCGAAGCGCGTGAAGTTGATCCGCCGGATGGCATAACGCCGGTGCATTGGCGGTTGCTGACAACGCATAAGGTGGCCACGCTCGCGGATGCGCTCCAGATCACGCACTTCTACCGTCAGCGTTGGACCATCGAGCAGGTGTTCCGAGTGATGAAAACCAAGGGCTTCGATATCGAGGCGGTGCGTATCGCTGAGGATGGGCCGTTCGAGAACCTGACCACCGCGACGCTGATCGCCGCCATCCAAGTGCTGCAAATGGTGCGCGAGCGCGATGGTACGGCTGGGCGGCCGTTGCACGATGCGCTCGACCCCGAGGACCAGCCCGCGCTGGAGGCGATTTGCCAAAGCCTCGAAGGCAAGACCGAGAAACAGAAGAACCCTCATCCCAAAGGATCGCTCGCGTATGCCAGTTGGGTGTGCGCGCGACTTGGTGGATGGACCGGTTACTACGGCAAACCAGGACCAATCGTAATGATGCAAGGGCTGCAAGCTCTCAAGGCCATGCTTCGCGGCTGGAAACTCCGAGCAGATGTGTGAATCTCGTAGGGCTCGGCCGGGCGACCCAGTATTCCAGAGATAGTCGTGCTTGAGATGAGGGGGCGCGGCGTACTGGCGCCGTCGGGCAACTCAGTGATTGCCCACCAAGGTTGGTTTGCCTCTCGGATAGCTCTTGCATGATTTGCGACAAAACCACGTCCGAGCCTTCAGACGGAACTGCCACGCACCTCACGCAACGGTGTTGGAATGAAACGCCGGGACGATCCGTCATGGGATGTGAACTCACGAACTCGCCAGAGAGGCCAAACCTCTTTGGCCTGTTGCATCCCATCAGGAGAAGTCCAATGACGACAATCAAGTTCTTGCTGGCCGGATTGATCGCGAGCGGCCTGCTCACAATGCCTGCCGGTGCTCACGAAAACGCGATCACCAAGCGACATGACGTGACGAGAGGCATCGCTTCCAGCGACAACTGGATTTACGGCAGTGCCCGCATTCCGGCGCCGCGCGCCTTTTCCTCGCCGCCCCATGACGAGGCCGGCGGCGTTTGCGACTTTGGCGACAATGCAATGATCTGCTGAAAAGCGCGCGGAGAAAATCGATTGTTCTGCTGCCCGCGAGAGATGTCGTAGGCACCAGATGCGCCCGCCGTTGCCGCCATCGGCCGCCGGCGGGTGCAAGCGTAACTCATCCGGCTCGGACGTCCCCGTCTTGCAAGCCGGATCAATCGGCACAGCGGGCGCCCTCCGTAATTCTACGGACGCGAAATTGGCGGAACGCCGGGCCGAACTCGGCTAAGCAACAGCAAGCGACCGGATATTGCCCGGCGCTGACGATCCTCGCCGATATACTGTCCTCCTATCCACTTTCCGGTGCCGCTGACAACGATGAGTTGGTCGGGATGAATTTGTCGGGCCGCCTGGCGCTCGGGATGCTGGCCCCCGTCGTCGTGATCCTGCTCGTGTTGGGCGTCGTGCATGGCGTCTCCTGGCCGCTTCTTCTGTTCGCTGCTGGCGTGGTCGCCGTGGTGCTGGCGCTCGTGATTGCCGTCATGATCGGCAGGTCGCTGTCGCGGCCGCTTGCCCGGATGACGCGGGCAGTCGAGGGGCTGTCCCGCGGCGAGCCGGTGCCGATGCCTTCAGGCGGCGGCCCCGAGATCGCATGCCTCGCAACCGCGCTCGCCGGGTTGTCGGGCCAGCTAGGCACCAGGCAGAACTTCCTGGAGAAGACCGTCGAAAGCATCCGCGATCCTGTCGTGGTGGCTGACCAGCATGGTGCGGTGGTGATCGTCAACGCCGCGGCGCGGTGCATGTTCGGCGTCGATCCCGGCTTCAACAGCCTGACCGGCACCCGCACGTTCCAATGCTATTACGCCGATGGCGAGACCGTGATGCCGATACCGGAGACGCCGCTGGCGCGCGCGCTGCGCGGCGAGGATGTCGACGATGTCGCGCTGGTCGTAAGGCTTCGGCAACCTGATTCGGAAGTCTGCCTGGTCGCCAATGCCCGGCCGCTGCGCGACGAGGCCGGCAACCTTCGCGGCGCGGTCACGGTGCTTCATGACATCACCGCGCAGCGGCTGGCGCATCAGGCGCTGGTCGAGAGCGAGCAAATGGCGCAGGCCATCGTCAAGACCGCGCTCGATGCATTCGTGCAGACCGACCAGGACGGGTTCGTCCTCGACTGGAGCCCGCAGGCCGAGGCGCTGACCGGGTGGACGCGGTCCGAGACCGTCGGCACCCGGCTGGTGGAGCTGGTGTTTCCGGAACAGCTGCGGGATGCGCACCGGCAACGGATCGCGCGATTCCTGCAGGAAATCGCCGCCGGGGACATGGGCATGCGGTACGAATCCGCGGCCTTGCATCGGGACGGCCACCAGTTCTTCGTCGAGGTATCGCTCAGCGCGCTGGGTCGCGGCGATGGTTACGTCATCAACGCCTTTGTCAGGGACATCACGCAGCGGCGCCTTGCCGAGGAGCAGTTGATCCAGGCGCAGAAGATGGAGTCGGTCGGGCAATTGACCGGCGGCATCGCGCATGACTTCAACAACATGCTGACCGTGATCACCGGCACGATCGAGATCCTCGCCGACGGCGTCAAGGACGACCCGCAGCTTGCCTCGATCGCCAAGCTGATCAGCGACGCCGCCGATCGCGGCGCGCAGCTCACCTCGAGCCTGTTGGCGTTCGCCCGCAAGCAGCCGCTGCAACCCACCGAGACCGACGTCAATAATCTCGTCGACGAGGTGGTGCGGCTATTGTCGCAGACGCTGGGCTCGCAGATCGCGATCAGGACCGAGCTCGGCCGCGACGCCTGGCTGGCATTCGTCGACCGCAGCCAGCTCAGCGCGGCGCTGGTCAATCTCGCCATCAACGCGCGCGACGCCATGCCTGATGGCGGCACGCTGACATTTTCGACCCGCAACATCCAGCTTAGCATTCCCGACGCAGTGGCGTGCGGCGTCGAGCGGGCCGGCGACCATCTTGTGGTCGAGGTCGGCGATACCGGCGTCGGGATTTCGCGATCGCATCTGGAGAAGATCTTCGATCCGTTCTTTTCCACCAAGGAGGTTGGGCAGGGCACCGGGCTCGGGCTCAGCATGGTGTTCGGCTTCGTCAAGCAAACCGGCGGCGGGATCGAGGTACTGAGCGAGGAGGGGCATGGCGCGACGTTCAGGATCTACCTGCCCAAGGCCGACGGCGCCGCGACACATCTTGCGGAACAGGACGATCGGCCTGTCCGCGGCGGCAGCGAGACCATCCTCTGCGTCGAGGATGACGACAGGATCCGCGACTACGTCGCGGGACAGCTTGAGGGCCTCGGCTACACGGTTCTGGTTGCGGCCAATGCCGATGATGCGCTTGCCATCGTCGAGCGCGGCGCGGCGTTCGATTTGCTGTTCACCGATATCGTGATGCCCGGACGCATGAACGGCCGGCAGCTGGCCGAGACGCTGATGGCCGGGCGGCCCACGCTTCGGGTGCTCTTCGCCTCCGGTTACAGCGACGGCGCGCTGCCGCTGCAGGGACGCGCCGGGCACGGCATTCCGCTGCTGAGAAAGCCCTACCGGCGCGCGGAATTGGCGCGCATGCTGCGGCGCTGCCTCGATCTTGCGGTCGACGTGGAGGGCGACCCGGTGCCGCTGCCTTACTCGGTGCTTTCAGATCTCGAACGCTTCCTGCGCGACAATCCGCCGGACAAGACCTAGCCGGCTTGCGGCCGGCGTTGGTTCGCGCCGCTCCAGCTGAACAATCCAAGGCCGCGCAGAGCCATAGCGGATTGTCGCCCGAGCCGAAATCAGCGTGCGACTTAAGGACGCCGCAAGATATTGGTAGCGATCGAATTGAAGAATGAGAACAGAGCATCTCCTGCGATCACGCCACCGGCAAATACCTCCATCACCGAGCGGCCGTCGGCTCCGCGGACCGCAAGCCAAACCTGACGCAAGACGATACCTAACAGCACCGCCCAACCAGCCAACGGAGCCGCGATCAACAGCCCAGTGGCAAACAGGACGCCAAGCTGGCGTTTCTGACCACCGAGCAGTTGCAGCAACGCCCCCGGTATTGCCCAGAGCATCATCGACGTAGCTGCAGGGCCGGTGATGCCGGCTTTGATGGTGGCCGCGTACACCCTGTCCACCGGCGGGATCATGTTCTGCGAGAAATAGCCCTTCCATGTGAGGCCAACAACGACGATCGCGACCACGAAAGCGGCCATCGCGGCGTAGAGTTGCTGGCGGCGCCCGTCAGCCTCGAACGCTGCACCATGACCTGTCCTCAGCATGAAACCAGCCTTTAGATCGTAGCCCATATCCGCAAAGGCTGGACCCGTCGCGGCGGAAAAACCCACCAGCAGCGTCAGTGCTGGAATTGGAAATCCGATCAGTATACCAACCAACAGTGTGATCAGGGCGATCGCGAAGGCCGGGAACCATCCCGAATGCATCGCGGCCAATCCGACCAGCAACTCATGCACGAACGCCGCGAATGCTGCGTAAATCACAAATGCAATCAGCATCACGAGTGACAGGTCGCTCGCAAGACCACCGACGAGCGCGATTCCGACGGCGATGCAAAGGTAGGCGAGGAAGCCGAGACCCAAGGTGCGTCCAACGCTGTTGCTGCGGGCAACATTCGTGTCAGCGGCGACATCGCGCCGGAAGATGACGACCCCCACCTGTATCAACGCCATCAGCCCCGCGCCGATCATAAATCCATGCGGCACCAAAGCTGCATTCAGGTCTGCGCCGGGCAATACGGACTGGAACATCTCGCCGGAGAACAGGACCTTGGAATAGCCCCGCAGCAGCAGCCCGACACCGAACATCAGCAGTGCCCAGACATTGCCGATGAAGGCGATGCCGAACGCAGACATCGGAACGCCAAACCAGGACCCAGCCGCGCCCAGGCCAACGCCCAACCCGAGGATCGCAGCCTTGCGACCACCCTCGTCGCCCGCGCGAATTGCTTCTGCAACCGCCACGCCGGGCGGCCAGGCGCCATCGGCCGGGAACACTTTACTGTCGAACATGCGATACAGCAGGAACCCGTCCAGCAGCATCGCGCAGGCGACGCCGGCAAACATCGGCAGGATCAGGTCGGTGCGCCCCAGCACGAAGGGAATGCCGATCGGCAGCAGCAGACTGTTGGCTGCGCCGAACGTTGCCGCCGATATCGCGCTCTGCGCCAGGTTCTGGATATGAATGGATCGATAACGTTGGAATAGGGCAAGCGGAATGCGGGCCAAACCGATCGCAACAAGTGCGCCGATCATGGAGGTGTTGGGGGTTACACCCAGCGTCGTCAACAGTTGCAGCCCGATGATCGCGCCGAATACCGACAGAACCACCACCAGGATCAACGTCGACGGCTCGAACAGTTTCGGGTGAAGTTCGGACCCTTCGGTCATGCCAGCACGATGTCGATCGCATGCGCCACCAGCAGGCGCGACACAAGAACCGGCCGGTTGGCCGCTTGCTTCACCACTTTGCGCATCGCTTCGGTATACCCGATGCAATGCATCACGATGATATCGGTGTCGGCCAGCGACGCACCAGCTTGCTGCAGGGCGGCCTCGTTCCCGACAAGATAGGGTGAGGCGCCCGCGGCCTTTGTCGCAAGGCCGGGAATGCCGTGGAATTCGTCGATCTGTGCTGCATTTGGCAGCACGATGCCGATCCGTTCCGCGCCATAGGCGAGGCCCTGAACGAAGTGATCAACAGTGTGCTGAGGCTCGATGAACGGCGTGCGCAGGTGGAAAGGGGTGAAATGTCCGGTGCACAGCAGAACCAGCAGGTCGAACCTGGCCTGGTCCAATTCGGCCAGGATCGTATGCAAGCGGCGGTCGATTGCCGGCTTGCCGAGCAGCACCTCCCGCCCATCCCGCAGGCGAGTGACCAGCCGCTCCTCGCCTGGCTGCGGTGCCAGGTTGGCGATGGCGTCGTCGGTCAGCCCGTCGAGTGCTCCGCGCTCGGTGACCTCGAATTGCGTCTGTGTTTGCTCGATGATATCCGGCAACACGTCGCTACGCGGCGATTGTCCGATGGTAACAAAGGCAACTCGCCGCATCGCAGACTCCATTTTTGGCAGCACGATACGTTATTCGCTGATCTGAGCCAGCCATATACGTGCCGTCACGTATATCAGTGCGACGATTGGGCGAGATTATCGCGAGGCTTTTCCGATCAGCCGTCCGCGGCGCCGAGAAGCAGCGCACGACGGATCAACTCGGCCGGCGAGCCTGCCTCCAATTTGTTCATAACCCTCCCGCGATGGATTTCGACCGTACGATGGCTAATGCCGAGCCGCCGGGCGATGACCTTGTTGGGCTCTCCGTCCATCACGCAGGCCAGTACTTGCCGTTCGCGCGGCGTCAGAGGCACTGACGGGGGCGGCAAGCAATCGATGAGTTCTTTGGTTCCAGGTGATACGCTCGGCAAACCGGTCGGCACGACGCCGGTAGCCGCGCCTAATTCAGACAGGTGCAGTCGCATTGCACCAACGATGATGCGTCTTGCGGTGACCACCGGTTTGCCCGTGGCAACAGCCATGCAGCGGGCGTTCTCCTCGGAGTAACCGACCGAGTGCATCAGGATGAGATCCGCCGCCCCCAATTGGGCTGCTGCGTCGGCTAGCCGGGCGGCTTCGCCGGTGGCGGCGACCGCATGCGCATTCTGGATCAGTGTGCCATGGCCGTCGATCTCAGCCTGCTTTGCCAATGGATAGATCACCCCAATGCGGCAATCGCCAACGACCAGGGCGTCAATCCATGTATCCACCGCACGCTGGCCATGCACGAGCGGAGTGCGCAACGAGAACGACTGGAACACGCCTGTCGTCAGGAGAACGATCAGATCGAATCCAAGGCCATCCAGTCGTTGCAGCAGCGCCGTCAGTCGGCCGACAACGAAGCCGGTGTCCGCCTCGATGTGGCGGCCGTCCCGCAGGCGCGTATACAACCGCCGTTCCGATCCGCGCTCCGTCTGAGATGCAATCTCGGCTGCCGTCAATCCGTCGAGCGCGCCGAACTCCCGGTAGTCGGCCACGCCATCCAGCATTCCCAGGATATCCGGTACCACGTCCGTCCGAGGTGCCTGGCCAATGGTAGCGAAGGCGATCCGTGGTTTTGAACGGCGCGGCCCATGGCACTCAATGATGCGGCGTGCATGACCGTGATCAGCCACTGTGACGCGTCCGTAAGGGTTCATCCGTATGGCCGCCCGGCACGAGCCTCGGTAACATCGTCCCAACGACATGTGGGCGGGCAAATGAGACCGATCGAACGCGACGAGTTGGAGCCATTAGCGACCGGGGCATGGATCCTCGGAACCGGAGGTGGAGGATCTCCATACCTGTCCTACCTCAACATGTGCAATCTTTATGCCGACGGGTCACAGGTTAACTTGATGGATCCCGCCGACCTCGCCGATGACGCGTTGGTCGCGGTGGTATCCAATATGGGAGCTCCCCTTGTAGGACAGGAGCGCCTGTCCGATCCCGCCTTTGCCGCCAAGCCGGTGCGGATGATGGAAGAATACCTCGGTCGTCGCTTTGACGCTGTGATGTCGGTGGAGATTGGCGGCGGCAACGCCTTCCAGCCGCTTCTGGTGGGTGCCGTGACCGGGCTGCCGGTTGTTGACGCCGACGCCATGGGTCGAGCCTACCCCGAAGCACAGATGACCAGCTTTGCCATCGCCGATTTGCCGATGTTTCCGCTGACGCTTGCCGACATCCGCGACAACGAGGTGATCGTTGCCCGCGCTGCAAGCTGGAAATGGATGGAGAGGATCAGCCGCAAGGTATGCACGGAGGTCGGGTCGATCGCCGCGACCTGCAAGGCGCCGCGCAGCGGCGCAGAAGTAAAGGCTCACGGCATCCTCTACACGACAACCCAGGCCATTGCCCTGGGCCGGGAAGTTCGCCGCGCGCGCCGCGCGCACGAGGACCCGGTTGCAGCGATCCTGACCGCCGCCAACGGCAAGCTGCTGTTTCGCGGCAAAATCGCCGACGTGCAGCGTCGCACCACGGAAGGCTTTCTGCGCGGCACCGCACGCATGGAAGGCATCGACGATGATCGCGGCGTCCGGTTCGAGGTGGCGTTCCAGAATGAATACGCCGTCGGTTGGCGCGACGGTCAGGTGGTCGTGACCACGCCCGACCTGATATGCCTGCTCGACAGTGTCTCAGGCGAGGCTATTGGGACCGAGAGTCTGCGTTACGGCCAGCGGGTCAGCGTGATCGCGCTGCCGGCGCCGGCCATTCTGCGCACACCGAAAGGCATCGCTCATGTCGGGCCGCGCGCCTTTGGCCACGACACGGACTACGTGACAGTTTTCGACGATGCCGTCCCGACGGAGCAACGGTCATGAAGCGCATCGGCATCGACGTCGGCGGGACCAACACGGATGCGGTGTTGATTGACGGCAACCGAGTCCTGGTTGCGATCAAAACCGCGACCACCGCCGACGTGCTGGGCGGCGTAAGAACCGCATTGAGCAAATTGCTGGCTGAAGCAGCAGGCGAGCAGGGCCGCGGCGTCGCGGCGGTGGTCATCGGGACAACTCATTTCACCAATGCGGTGATCGAGCGCCGTGCCTTGCACCGGGTCGGCGCGCTGCGCATCGGCTTGCCCGCGAGCGCGAGCCTGCCGCCCTTCGTCGACTGGCCGGAGGATCTCGCCGCTCTCGTTCGCGGTCAGGTCCACATGGTTGCAGGCGGGCATGAGTATGACGGCCGCGCGATCGTGCCACTCGACGTTGGCGCCATCCGGGATGCCGCGCGGCGCATGGCAGATGCCGGCCTCACGGCGGTCGGCGTCACCAGCGTCTTCTCGCCGCTGACCCCCGAATGTGAGCGGGAGGCCGAGCGGATTCTGGCCGAGGAAATTCCCAACGCCAATATCACTTTGTCGCACGAGTTGGGCCGGATCGGGCTGCTCGAACGCGAGAACGTCACCCTGCTCAATGCTTGCCTGCAGGATTTGGCACACGAAACGGTGGCCGCATTTACTGAGGCCTTGCGTGGCAGCGGCCTCAGCGCACCACTGTTTCTGACACAGAACGATGGCACGATCATGCGTGCCGAGGCGGCCAGCCGCTTTCCGGTATGGAGTTTTGCATCCGGCCCGACCAACAGCATGCGTGGGGCGGCCTTCCTGTCGGGACTAAATGACGCCGTTGTGGTTGACGTCGGTGGCACAACCAGCGACATAGGCTATCTGAAGGGCGGCTTTCCGCGCGAGGCCAACGCCGCAGTGGCAATCGGTGGCGTGCGGACGCTGTTTCGCATGCCGGATCTGTTGTCGATTGGACTGGGTGGCGGGACGGAGGTCAGCGCCGACGGCGTTCGCATCGGCCCACGCAGCGTCGGCTTCCGATTGCTGGAAAAAGGCCTGGCGTTCGGCGGCGACATACTGACCGCGACTGACATTGCATGCGCGGCAGGTCGCGTCGATCTCGGCCAGCGGACGCGCGTGGCGGGTTTGCCGTCGGGTTTGGTGACGCGCAGTTTGGCACGCATGGGCGATATGATCGCCGAAGGCGTCGACCGGATGAAGACAGAGGCAGGCGATGTGCCGCTTCTCGCGGTGGGAGGCGGCAGTTTCCTGATTCCCGACCAGGTAGAGGGATGCAACCAGGTGATTCGCGTAGAGCATCACGCCGTTGCCAATGCCGTGGGCGCCGCGATCGCGCAAGTTAGCGGTGAGGTCGATCAGATATTTTCCAATGTCACACGCGACCAGGCTATCGCAGCCGCCCAGACGGAGGCGGAAGGTCGTGCAGTCGCTGCAGGAGCCAAACGGGGGAGCCTGAAGCTGGTTGAGATGGAGGATATCCCGCTGTCCTACCTCCCCGGAGATGCGCGTCGGGTGCGCGTTCGAATGATTGGTGACATTGGTTCGGACTGATTGGCGCCTCTTGTCTGGCTCGCGGATTTGAGCCGATTTCTGCAGCAAACTGCTGCACACATTTCACAGATCATGCTCTATCATCGCCCCTCAACAAGAGCGCGGCCGGACAACGGCCCGGTTTCAGGGAGCGTGCAGATGCAAGACCGTAAATGGTCGAGACGCGATTGGCTCAAGGCGACGGCTGCAACGGCTGCAGGCATGGTGTTCGCCGAGCCCTTGCGGGCGGCCGCGCCGCCGGCGTCGGTGGTGACGCCTGAGCTGGTCGCGGCGGCGCAGCAGGAGGGCAAGGTCTCGTTCTACAGCGCGCTGGAATTGAACACCGCCGAACGCCTCGGGCGCGCCTTCGAGCAAAAATATCCCGGCATCAACGTCCGGGTCGAGCGCTCCGGCGCCGAGCGGATATTCCAGCGCATCGCGCAGGAGCAGGGCAGCGGCATCAACGCCGTCGACGTCGCCAATTCCACCGACCCTGCGCATTATCTCGACTGGAAGAAGAACGATTGGCTCGCGGCTTACATGCCCGAGGACGTCGCCAAGCATTTCCCGGCCGAACAGATCGACCCCGATGGCACCTACGCGACATCCTGCGCGTGGTTCGAAGTGATCGGCTACAACACCGAGCAGGTGAAAAGCGACGACGCTCCGAAGAGCTATGCCGATCTGCTCGATCCGCGGTGGCGCGGCAAGATCGTCAAGGGCCACCCCGGCTACAGCGGCGCGATCCTGACCGCGACCTTCGTGCTGGCGCGTGATCTCGGCTGGCCGTATCTCGAAAAACTGGCGCAGCAGCGGGTGATGCAGGTGCAATCGGCGGCCGATCCACCGAAGAAGATCCTGCTCGGCGAGCGCGCCATCATGGCCGACGGCAACGACTACAATCTGGTACTGGCCAGGGATCAGGGCAAGCCGGTCGAGGTGGTCTATCCGGCCGAGGGCGCGCCGCTGATCATCGTGCCGAGCGGCATCTTCAAGAGCGCGCCGAATCCGAACGCGGCAAAGCTGTTCCAAAGCTTCTTCTTCAGCGCTGCGACCCAGCAGATGCTGGCCGACGAATTCGCCCACCGCTCGTTCCACGCACAGGTGAAGGAGAAGGCCGAGCATGTGCCGCTGGAAAAGCTGAAGATGCTCAAGGCCGATCCGGCCGAGGTGCAGGCGCAGAGCGAGGAGATCAAGGCAAGATACGCGAAGTTGTTCCGGGTGTAGATCGTAGGATGGGTGGAGCGAAGCGATACCCATCGCCTTCGGCGGGCTTGGGATGATGGGTATCGCTTCGCTCCACCCATCCTACGGAGAAAAACAAAAGGCGCTTCCACCGGAAGCGCCTTTCGCATTCGCAAAGCCGTAAAGCTTACAGCGAGTAGTACATCTCGAACTCGACCGGGTGCGGGGTCATTTCGTAGCGGGCGACCTCGGTCATCTTCAGCTCGATATAGGCGTCGATGAAGTCGTCGTCGAACACGCCGCCGTTCTTGAGATAGGCGCGGTCCTTGTCGAGGTTTTCCAGCGCCTCGCGGAGCGAACCGCAGACGGTCGGGATCTGCTTCAGCTCTTCCTTCGGCAGATCGTAGAGGTCCTTGTCCATCGCCGGACCCGGATCGATCTTGTTCTTGATGCCGTCGAGGCCGGCCATCAGCATCGCGGCGAAGCCGAGATAGGGGTTGGCCATCGGGTCGGGGAAGCGCACTTCGACGCGCTTGGCCTTCGGGTTCGAGGTGTAGGGGATGCGGCAGGAGGCCGAGCGGTTGCGCGCGGAGTAGGCGAGCAGCACCGGAGCCTCATAGCCCGGGACCAGACGCTTGTAGGAGTTGGTCGACGGGTTGGTGAAGGCGTTGATCGACTTGGCGTGCTTGATGATGCCGCCGATGTAGTGGAGGCAGGTCTCCGACAGGTCGGCGTACTTGTTGCCGGCGAACACCGGCTTGCCGTCCTTCCAGATCGACTGGTGGACGTGCATGCCCGAGCCGTTGTCGCCAAACACCGGCTTCGGCATGAAGGTGGCGGTCTTGCCGTAGATGTGCGCGACCTGGTGGATGCAGTATTTGTAGATCTGCATCTGGTCGGCCATCAGCGTCAGCGTGTCGAACTTCATGCCGAGCTCGTGCTGGGCGGAAGCGACTTCATGATGATGCTTCTCGACCTTGACGCCCATCTTGGCCATCGCGCCGAGCATTTCCGAGCGCATGTCCTGCACTGAGTCCTGCGGCGGCACCGGGAAGTAACCGGCCTTGGTGCGGATTCTGTGGCCGAGATTGCCGCCTTCATATTCGGTCGAGGAGTTGATCGGCAGCTCGGAGGAGTCGAGGCGGAATCCGGTGTTGTACGGATCAGCCGAATAGCGCACGTCGTCGAACACGAAGAACTCCGCCTCAGGACCGACGAACACGGTGTCGCCCACGCCCATCGACTTCACCATCGCTTCCGCCTTCTTGGCGATGCCACGGGGGTCTCGGCTGTAGGGCTCGCCGGTGGTCGGCTCGAGCACGTCGCAGGTGATGACCATGGTGGTCTCGGCGAAGAACGGGTCGATCGTCGCGGTGACCGGGTCGGGCATCAGGCACATGTCGGATTCGTTGATCGCCTTCCAACCAGCGATCGAGGAGCCGTCGAACATGGTTCCTTCGGCGAAGATTTCGTCGTCGATCATGCTGATGTCGAAGGTCACGTGCTGCCACTTGCCGCGCGGATCGGTGAAGCGCAGGTCGACGTATTTGACGTCGTTGTCCTTGATCGATTTCAGGACGTCTTTGGCGGTCTTCATGAATACCCCTTTTGGATTGACGGGTCGGTTTCCAGCGCTCGACGGGTTTATTCCCGCTTTTGGCGGGTTGGTGTGACCATTCAAACGAAATCAGGCCGCCGAAGCAGCCTTTTTTCTCTTCCTGGGTCGCAGAATCCGGATAGCACCCGGCTCAGATAGCGTCCAGCCCGGATTCGCCGGTTCGGATGCGGATCGCTTCTTCGATGTTGGAGACGAAGATCTTGCCGTCGCCGATGCGCCCGGTCTGGGCCGCGCGGCGGATCGCATCGATCGCCTTCTCGACCAGCTCGTCGCCGATCACGATCTCGATCTTCACCTTGGGCAGGAAGTCGACGATGTATTCTGCACCGCGGTAGAGTTCAGCGTGACCCTTCTGGCGTCCAAAGCCCTTGGCCTCGGTTACCGTAATGCCTTGCAGTCCGACCTCCTGGAGCGCTTCTTTCACCTCGTCGAGCTTGAAGGGCTTGATGATGGCTTCAATTTTCTTCACTGAGCGCCTCCCGGGCATTGCAGATTGCAGGGTCGTCTTCGATGCGCATGGGGCGCAGTCTGGTCGGAATCTTGAGGCTTCCGGCGTGGGGTCGGAAACACGCACAATGGTCGCAGGATGCGCCATTGCGAGCGGCTTCCTCAAAAGCAGGGTCTATGCCAAGTTGCAGAGGTCCCCGATTTTGGAATGTTATCAGCCTTTTAACAGGCAATCGGCTGATATCGACCATAGAGCGCATGATATCGAAGCCTGCTGATTAGGCAAATAGATCAATCTGCGTGCAATCGAGCAGTGGAAACTCTGCTGATGTCACGGGAAATGCCTTTCGAAAAGGCGACGAGACTGAGGATTCGGCATGGACGTTCTGACCACCACCGAGATGGAGCGCGCCGATCGGCTGACCATCGCCGCCGGCACGCCGGGCTTTGCACTGATGATGAGCGCCGGGCAGGCTGTCGCGGAAGCGGCGATGGAGCTGGTCGAGGAGGGGCCGATCGTCGTGGTCGCCGGCCGCGGCAACAATGGTGGTGACGGATTTGTCGCTGCCGCCGAACTCGCGGCGCGCGGCCGCGAGGTGTCCGTCATTCTGCTGTGCGAGCGCGACAGCCTGCAGGGCGACGCGGCGCTGGCGGCGCGGGGATGGAAATTTCCGGTGCTGCCGTTCAACCCGCAGGCGCTCGGCAAGCCGGCGTTGATCATCGATGCACTGTTCGGCGCCGGCCTCAACCGTCCGGTGAAGGGCGACCCGCTCGAGATGATTGCGGCCATCAACGCCAACGGTACGCCGGTGCTGGCAGTCGACCTGCCGAGCGGAATCAACGGCTCGACCGGTGCGCTGATGGGGGCCGCGGTGCAGGCGACCGAGACCATGACCTTCTTCCGCAAGAAGCCAGCGCATCTGTTGCTGCCAGGACGGATCTATTGCGGCCGCGTGCGCGTCGCCGACATTGGCATCCATCCGCAGGTGCTGGACGAGATCAAGCCGCTGACCACTGAGAACGTACCGCAGGCCTGGCGGTGGTCGTTTCCAGTGCCGCGGATCGACGGCCACAAATATGCGCGCGGGCACGCCGTGGTGGTGTCGGGCGATATCGCCTCGACCGGGGCGGCAAGGCTCGCCGCGCGCGGGGCGCTGCGATCAGGCGCGGGACTGGTGACGCTGGCCTCGCCGCGCGATGCGCTGGCCGTCAACGCGGCGGCGTTAACCGCGGTGATGGTGCGCGCGGTCGACAATCCGATCCAGTTCGCCGAGCTGCTCGGCGACAAGCGCTTCAACGCCTGTGTGATCGGACCCGGCGCCGGCGTCAGCGCGCGCACGCGCGACTTCGTCCACACTGCGCTGTCGGCGCAACGTCATCTGGTGCTCGATGCCGACGCGCTGACGAGTTTCGCCGGCGCACCGGACCGGCTGTTCGAGGCGATCAAGGCCTCCGACGGCCAGCAGGTGGTGCTGACGCCGCATGAGGGCGAGTTTCCACGGCTGTTCAGCGATATCTCCAACAAGCATCCCGGCCGCTCAAAACTCGAGCGCGTGCGCGCAGCGGCCGAGCGCTCGGGCGCTGTGGTGCTACTGAAGGGCGCCGATACGGTGGTTGCCTCACCCGACGGCCGCGCCACCGTCGCCGCCAACGCGCCGCCCTGGCTCGCCACCGCCGGTGCCGGCGACGTGCTGGCCGGCATCATCGCAGGCCAGTTGGCGCAGGGCGTGCCGGCGTTCGAGGCCGCCAGCATCGGCGTCTGGATGCACGGCGAGTGCGCCAGCGAAGCTGGTCCCGGCCTGATCGCGGAGGACCTGACTGAGGTGCTGCCGGCGGTGTTCCGGCGTCTTTATGACGAGTTCGGAATTGAGTATTAAGTCCGCGGCTTCCCAGATTGCGATATTTCCGCAATACAACCCGAACGATACAACCAGAAACACAGTCAAGTCGCGCTGTTCGTCCCCACGACAGACACCGCCGAAACCAGCCAGAGCTGGCTTTATACCGTACGGGGCGGCTGGGCTACGCGTGGAACCGGTGGATGGTCTTTGCGACCGGAGGTGTCGCCTTCACCGACGAGGGCATGCAGCTCTGCAGTATTGCGGTTGGATGCGGTAACCAATCGAAGATCGTGGCCGGATGGACCGCTGGCGGTGGTGTGGAGTATGCCTTCGCAGGCAGCTGGTCGGCCAAGCTCGAATATCTTCACAATGATTTCGGTTCGCAACACTTCGAACGAACGCCGGTCGGAGCGGTCTCGTTCTTTGCGAAGGACGTCACCCTTACCAATGACATTGTCAGGGTCGGTGTGAACTACAAATTCGGTTGGAGCGGCCCAGTCGTCGCGAAGTACTGAGCGTTCCCAACGGTCTCTCGCAATCCCGAGCCCGGAAGTCAGCGGTTGACAAAGAGGCCGCCAATTGAGGCGGCGTTTTTGTCATATCGATTACGCTGTCTTGTCGACCGCGCCCTTTGCGGGGGCAGCAACTGCGGGCGCGGCAGCCGGTTTGGCCTTTGGCGGGTGAGTATGGGCGTGGTGAGCGGGAGGCGAATGTGCGGTGCCGGCGGCAGGTGAAACGCTCATTCAAATGATCCCTTTTTGTTTACCCAGGATCGAATGTTACTCCCCGGAAAAGAATCGTCCGTTAAGTGAAGCCCGCACTTTTGCCAGATCTGGCTACCCCCCCCGGCGGGTCCCACGGCCTAACTCACGAGAGCCTTCGCGATTGCCGGCTCGTTCCATTCAATGCCGAGCCCGGGACCACGGGCGGTGACCGCGCCGTCGACGATCTCGGCGGGCTTTGCCAGGATCACGCCGGCGAAGTCGAGAAATTCGAGCCAGTGCGCGGTCGGCGTCACCGCCAGCAGATGCGCGCTGACCTCGGCGAACAGATGGCTCGACATCGGGATCGATGCTGCGTCGGCCTGGCCCGCGACCTGCATCCAGCCCGTGACGCCGCCGACCTTCATCACGTCGGGCATGATGAAGTCGCTGGCTCCAGCCGCGATCGCCTCGGCAAAGCCGCGCGGAAACCACCAGTTCTCGCCGGCCTGGATCGGCGTCGGCGATAGATCGCGGACCTCTGCGTGGCCGGAGAGGTTTTCCTGCGGCACCGGCTCCTCGATCCAGTGCAAATCATAGGGTTCAAGTCGAGCGATGCGGCGCGTCGCTTCCGCCGGATCGAGCGACTGGTTGAAGTCGATCATCAGCGCGATCTCGGGACCGAGCAGGGCGCGCACGCCTTTCACGACGCGTTCGTCATTGGCGGCATCACCGTCACCGCCCTTGATCTTGATGCCCTTAAAGCCCTGGTCGAGCGAACGGCGCAGCGCGCGCTCGTCCGCGGTGGGATCGACCACACCGTAGCTGTCATAGGCCTTGATCGGTTTTTGCGATCCGCCGAGCAGCTCGGCCAATGGCCGACCGGCCAATTGCCCGAGCACGTCCCAATAGGCCATGTCGAGGCCCGACACCGCCATGCCGACCAGGCCCTGCCAGCCGAGCAGCCGGAATTTGGCGTCCATCGCCTTCATGAGATCGAACGGCGCGACCGGCTTACCGACGAGGTCGCGGCCGATCTCCTCGATCAGATGCACAAGAGGTTTAAGCGTCAGCCTGCTGTAGGCGAAGATGTAGGCGCGGCCGGTAACGCCCTGATCGGTCTCGACATCGATCAGCACCAGCGGGCCGGAATCGATCAGGGCAAAGGCGGTCTTCACAGGGCGCTTGAGCGGCACCACGACGCTTCGCGCGCGGACGTCGCGGATCGCTGCAACTGTCTGGCTCATGAGCGTTTCCTCTTGTTCTTATGCGACACTGTACCATCGCACGAGCCGCGGCGCCGCCCAGTCAGTCGCGACCGACTCGATCAAATAGCGGCCGGGATATTCGGCGAGGAAGGCGATGCGCTGGGTCAGGCCCGGCTCGATCGCAAGCGTATCGAGCCAGTAAGGCTTCCAGCCGTCGTCGAGCCGGTCGAGCAGGCGGAAGTGATGGCCATGCAGGTGGAAGACGGTCGGGAGTGCACCAGGATTGGTCAGGGCCAGTACGACGGTACGACCCGCGCGAAATGCGAGCGGGTCTTTTGTTGCGAATTCTGTTGGCGCGACCCAGTCGCTCCGTAGGCCGTTGAGCGGGAGATCGAATCTGGCCGCCGCCTTGAGATCGAGTTGGGCAGGCAGGTCGTTGCCGGCAAGCGGCGGAGCGGGCGGAAACGGCGCGGAGCGGATCGGCGACTCAGCCGAGATCGTCAGCTTGCCGATCGGACGGGCCTGCGTGCCGTCGTGCAGCAGGATCGGGAAGCTGGTTCCTGCGAGACCGACCGCATCAATAAAGACGTCGGTACGCCCCCCCGGCGCGAGCACCAGGGCGCCGTTGCGAGCCGGGAACGGCTCGGCCGGTTGGCCGTCGATCGCCATCACCCGGACGTCGATGTTTTCCAGTTTGACCGCAAGCACATTGCGCGGGCTGCTATTGATGAAGCGGAGTCTGAGGCGGGCATTGGCCGGGGCCGAGATATCAAATGAGGTTTTGCCATTAAGAGTATGAATCGGCGTGGTATCTTTCGGATCGATTCCGGGCGCGATCGCGCTCCCATCTGCGCGCAGGCGCCACTCCTCGATCAGCAGGACCTCGTCCCGGTCAACGGCGATCGGCGAGGTGCCCGTCACCACAATGGCGCGCGGCCGCGCCGGCCGGTCGCGGCCATCGCCGAGCAGGCTCGCCTCGCAAAGCAAGGTTCCGGCATGCCGAAGCGGGAGCTGGAAGCTATCCCTGGTCCCCGCGGCGATCGGGGTCCGCGAGATCAGCGGCTCCGCCGCTGGCACACCGTCGAGGCCCCGGAAACTGAGCGCGGCCGGCACTGGGAGTTCGCTGCCGAAGGTCACATCGAGGGTTTCGCCGCGCTTGAAGCGGAGGTCGGCGCTGCCAAGCGACCAAACCGGCGTCTCAGAACCGCCGGCACGCAGCGAAACACGGTCCGCCTTGGCCTGAAACGTGACGGCTGTGCGGCCCTGCGCAGCCCCAATGGACGGGAGTGCCGGGCAAAGCGCGGCGGCGCCCAAGCTGGCACCTAAGCCGGCCATCAGCTCGCGTCGATTGAGGGGACATTTCTGGCTTGCCATCAGGCCGATGCGGACCATTTTCAGCTCAGTCTGTCCAGCCGCGATGGGTCGCAGGCCGGTATGCAAAACCGGCCATTTTTTTGCTGCGAACCGGTGGGCCCATGTTATAAGCCCGCCGCCCGCGGCACCGCGGCCGGATTGGATGCTTTTCTCGCGGGCGTGGCGGAACTGGTAGACGCGCTGGATTTAGGTTCCAGTGACGAAAGTTGTGGGGGTTCGAGTCCCTCCGCCCGCACCAAGCGCATACCGCGTTTGCATGACGATTCCTTAGGTAAACCTTGAAGCCCGGATGGGCCGCGGGTTCGCCGAACCACCGGCGTCAGGCCCTTGGCCGCGCGTCGACTTGATTGAACACTGCCACGGCCGTGGGGCCGCCGGCGTAAGCGGAAGAGATTGATATGCAGGTCACCGAGACCCTCAACGAGGGATTGAAGCACGAGTTCAAGATCAACGTTCCCGCATCCGATCTCGATGCCAAGGCGGGCGCCAAGCTGGTCGACATGAAGGACAAGGTCCGTCTCAACGGCTTCCGTCCCGGCAAGGTCCCGGTGGCGCATCTGAAGAAGATCTATGGCCGTTCGGTGATGGCCGAGACCATCGACCAGACCATCCGCGATACCAACTCGCAGATCTTCACCGATCGCGGCTTCCGCCTCGCCGGCGAGCCGAAGATCACGATGCCGACCGAAGAGAAGGAGGTCGAGGAGCTGCTGTCAGGCAAGACCGACCTGACCTACACCGTCGCTATCGAGATCGTGCCGCAGATCCAGCTCGCCGACTTCAAGAGTTTCTCGGTCGAGAAGCCGGTGGTCGACGTCTCCGACACCGACGTTGACGAGGCCATCAAGCGCATCGCCGAGGGCAGCCGTCCGTACAGTGCCAAGGCGGAGGGCGCCAAGGCGGAGAAGGGCGACCGCGTCACCATCAGCTTCAAGGGCAGCATCAATGGTGAGCCCTTCGAGGGCGGCGCCGGCGAGAACATCCAGGTCGTGATCGGCACCGGCCAGTTCATCCCGGGCTTCGAGGACGAGCTGATCGGTATTGGCACAGGTGAGACGAAGACCCTGAAGGTCGGCTTCCCGAAGAACTATCTCAACGAGAAGCTCGCCGGCCAGCCGGCCGAGTTCGAGACCACTGCGACCCTGATCGAGGTGCCCGGTGAGGCCACGATTGACGACGACTTCGCCAAGTCGCTTGGCCTGGAATCGCTCGACAAGCTGAAGGAGGCCGCGCGCGAGCGCCTGTCGGCCGAATTCACCGGAGCCAGCCGCCAGCGCGTCAAGCGCGCGTTGCTCGACAAGCTCGACGAGAGCCACAAGTTCGAGGCCCCGCCGTCGCTGGTCGCCGAAGAGTTCACCCTGATGTGGAACTCGATCAAGGCCGAGATGGACTCCTCCAACAAGACCTTCGCCGACGAGAACACCACCGAAGAGGCGGCCAAGGAAGAGTACCAGAAGATTGCCGACCGCAGGGTCCGCCTCGGCCTCGTGCTGTCGGAGATCGGCGAGAAGAACAAGATCACCGTGACCGAGGACGAGGTCGGCCGCGCCGTGATCGAGCGCGCCCGCCAGATGCCGGGCCGCGAGAAGGAAGTCTGGGATTATTACCGCAGCAACGCCCAGGCCCTGGCCCAGCTTCGCGCCCCGATCTACGAGGACAAGGTGGTCGACTTCATCCTGGAGCTCGCCACTGTGACCGAGAAGAAGGTCACCAAGGACGAGCTTTTCAAGGATGAAGACGCAGAGAAAACTGCCGCTTAATTGCGGCACCTCGCGTTAATGATGAACCGTGAAAGCGCGTCTGGCGACGGCCCCCGTCGCTAGGCGCGCAGTTGCGAATCAGCTTGAACTTCGACCTGAGTTTCGACCTGCCCAGATGGCTAGTGCCGGCCTTGTCGCCGGAAAATTGACCTATATCTGGGTTGAGCCTAAGCCAGTTCTGCATCACCCCCTAACCCCAGGGCTTTTCCATGCGCGATCCCGTTGAAACCTACATGAATCTCGTGCCGATGGTCGTCGAACAGACCAATCGCGGCGAACGCGCCTACGACATTTTCTCGCGCCTGCTGAAAGAGCGCATCATCTTCGTCACCGGTCCGGTGGAAGACGGCATGTCGACGCTGACCGTGGCGCAGCTGCTGTTCCTCGAGGCCGAGAATCCGAAGAAGGAAATCTCGATGTACATCAACTCGCCGGGTGGCGTGGTGACCTCGGGCCTTGCGATCTACGACACGATGCAGTTCATCCGTCCGCCGGTGTCGACGCTGTGCACGGGGCAGGCGGCCTCGATGGGCTCGCTGCTGCTGGCGGCCGGCGCAAAGGACATGCGCTTCTCGCTGCCGAATTCCCGCATCATGGTGCACCAGCCGTCCGGCGGCTTTCAGGGCCAGGCCACCGACATCATGCTGCACGCGCAGGAGATCCAGAATCTCAAGAAGCGCCTCAACGAGATCTATGTGAAGCACACCGGCCAGACCTACAAGGCGATCGAGGATGCGCTCGAGCGCGACAAGTTCCTCACCGCCGAGGACGCGAAGACATTCGGCCTCGTCGACAAGGTCATCGATAGGCGTCCGGAAGACCCGTCGGCGGTGAAAGCCGCGTAGTCGACGGGTGCGTCCCTTGACGCATTCCTTGGCGTCGGTGTGATCTCCACATTGACGCCTCACATAACCGGCAAGCCGGGCTTAGGCGGCGTCCGCCTATGCCCGCGCGCGGGCGGAAAGTTCCTCTTTCGTGCTCACCGGGTGGAGTGGTAATCCCGCAACGATTCGTGGATTTCGACGCGTATTCCACGTGCCAATGCTGGAAATCACGGTATTGTCACGGTCTTGAGCAGGCCGCCCGATTAGCGAATTCTTGATAGTCGGGTGCCAGCATGGTTGGCTGTAACGCATCGGCTATGATCGCGGGAGATTCGAAACCACCGTGATTCGCACGGTGAGTATTGCGCAGGGTCTTTTTTGGTACGGAATTTGCTCTATCTACCCTTTAGCCCGGTCTGGTGCCGGAATGGGGCGATCTGGCAAATGAGATCGAACGGCGGACGGAGATAATGAATGAGTAAGGTCGGCACGAGCGACTCCAAGAACACGCTGTATTGCTCGTTCTGCGGCAAGAGCCAGCATGAAGTCCGCAAGCTGATTGCAGGACCGACCGTCTTCATCTGCGACGAATGCGTTGAACTCTGCATGGACATCATCCGCGAGGAGAACAAGTCCTCGCTGGTGAAGTCGCGCGACGGCATCCCGACGCCGAAGGAAATCTGCAAGGTGCTGGACGATTACGTGATCGGTCAGAGCCATGCCAAGAAGGTGCTGTCGGTCGCTGTCCACAATCACTACAAGCGGCTCAACCACCAGACCAAGCACAACGACGTCGAGCTGGCGAAGTCCAACATCCTGCTGATCGGTCCGACCGGTTCGGGCAAGACGTTGCTCGCGCAGACGCTGGCCCGCATCCTTGACGTGCCGTTTACCATGGCCGATGCGACGACGCTGACGGAAGCCGGCTACGTCGGCGAGGACGTCGAGAACATCATCCTGAAGCTGCTGCAGTCCGCCGACTACAATGTCGAGCGCGCCCAGCGCGGCATCGTCTATATCGACGAAATCGACAAGATCAGCCGCAAGTCGGACAATCCCTCGATCACCCGCGACGTGTCAGGCGAGGGCGTCCAGCAGGCGCTGCTCAAGATCATGGAAGGCACCGTGGCGTCGGTCCCGCCGCAGGGCGGCCGCAAGCATCCGCAGCAGGAGTTCCTGCAGGTGGATACCACCAACATCCTGTTCATCTGCGGCGGCGCCTTCTCAGGGTTGGAGAAGATCATCTCCGCGCGGGGACGTTCGACCTCGATCGGCTTCGCCGCGCAGGTGCTCGCACCGGAGGATCGCCGCACCGGCGAAATCTTCCGTCACGTCGAGCCCGAGGATCTGCTGAAGTACGGCCTGATCCCGGAATTCGTCGGCCGTCTGCCCGTCGTGGCAACGCTGGAAGACCTCGACGAGGCCTCGCTGAAGAAGATCCTGACCGATCCGAAGAACGCGCTGGTGAAGCAGTACCAGCGGCTGTTCGAGATGGAGAATATCGAGCTGACCTTCGCCGACGAGGCGCTTGGCGCGGTCGCCCGCAGGGCGATCGAGCGCAAGACCGGCGCGCGGGGCTTGCGCTCGATCCTTGAGAGCATCCTGCTCGAGACCATGTTCGACCTTCCGGGCCTGGAAGGCGTCGAGGAAGTCGTGATCTCGCGCGAAGTGGTCGAGGGAACGGCACGCCCGCTCTACATCTACGCGGATCGTTCCGACCGCGCCGTCGAGAGCAGCGCGAGCGCGTAAACCGCGCTCGTCTCGATCTGCTAAAAATGCACGGCTGCCGTTCGTTCCGGCGGCCGCTGTGGCACAGCAGCAACCGCCTGTTTAGCCTGAGTTTACCGGCACTTCTCCGTACTTGACACCCCCATGGCCGATAGCCACCTAATGCTGTCGGCGACTGATCTCATGCGTTGAGATTCGTCGCTTCACGATGCGGGAAAAGCGGCTGCCGACGGCACTCTGATTCCGGATCATCAAGGCACCTTGTGCGGTTGCGCAAACATGCGGACTGCGTGCGAGGGGGCACAACAAAAGGAATAGGCCATGACGACTTCAAAACCCCGGCCAACCATCGTTCACGGCGAGAGCCACTCCTATCCGGTGCTGCCGCTCCGCGACATCGTCGTCTTCCCGCACATGATCGTGCCGCTGTTCGTCGGCCGCGAGAAATCGATCCGCGCGCTCGAAGAGGTGATGAAGAACGACGCGCTGATCATGCTCGCGACGCAGAAGAACGCGTCCGATGATGATCCGGCACCCGACTCGATTTACGAGACCGGTACGCTAGCGAGCGTGTTGCAGCTCTTGAAGCTCCCCGACGGCACCGTGAAGGTGCTGGTCGAAGGGCTCGAGCGCGCGCGCGTCGAGAAGTATTCCGATCGCGCCGAATATTACGAGGCGACCGCGGTCGCGCTCACCGACACCGACGCCACCTCGGTCGAGGCCGAGGCGCTGTCACGTTCGGTGGTGTCCGATTTCGAAAGCTATGTGAAACTGAACAAGAAGATCTCCGCCGAAGTCGTCGGCGTGGTTCAGGCGATCACCGATTTCGCCAAGCTCGGCGATACCGTTGCCTCGCATCTCGCGGTGAAGATCGCGGATCGGCAAGCGATCCTGGAGACGTTGTCCGTCACGCAGCGCCTGGAGAAGGTGCTCGGCCTGATGGAGAGCGAGATCTCGGTGCTGCAGGTCGAGAAGCGCATCCGCTCGCGCGTCAAGCGCCAGATGGAGAAGACCCAGCGCGAGTATTACCTGAACGAGCAGATGAAGGCGATCCAGAAGGAGCTCGGCGACGACGAAGGTCGCGACGAGCTGGCCGATCTGGAGGAGAAGATCTCCAAGACCAAGCTGTCCAAGGAAGCACGCGAGAAGGCGCAGCACGAATTGAAGAAGCTGCGCCAGATGTCGCCGATGTCCGCGGAAGCGACCGTCGTGCGCAACTATCTGGATTGGCTGCTGTCGATTCCGTGGGGCAAGAAGTCCAAGGTCAAGAAGGACCTGGAGGCTGCGCAAGCAGTGCTGGACTCCGATCACTACGGGCTCGAGAAGGTCAAGGACCGTATCGTCGAGTATCTCGCGGTGCAGACGCGCGCCAACAAGCTGACCGGACCAATCCTGTGCCTGGTCGGGCCTCCCGGCGTCGGCAAGACCTCGCTCGGCAAGTCGATCGCGAAGGCGACGGGCCGCGAGTTCGTGCGCGTGTCGCTAGGCGGCGTGCGTGACGAGGCCGAGATCCGCGGTCACCGCCGCACCTATATTGGCTCGATGCCCGGCAAGATCATCCAGTCGATGCGCAAGGCAAAGACCTCGAATCCGCTGTTCCTGCTCGACGAGATCGACAAGATGGGCGCCGATTTCCGCGGCGATCCGTCGTCGGCGCTGCTTGAGGTTTTGGACCCCGAGCAGAACTCGACCTTCAACGACCACTATCTGGAAGTCGACTACGACCTGTCCAACGTGATGTTCATCACGACCGCGAATACGCTGAATATTCCGGGCCCGCTGATGGACCGCATGGAGATCATCCGGATCGCCGGCTACACCGAGAACGAGAAGGTCGAGATCGCGCGCAAGCATCTGATCCCGAGCGCGATCGGCAAGCACGGCCTGGACTCCAAGGAATGGTCGATCGACGACGATGCGTTGCTGTTGATGATCCGCCGCTACACCCGCGAAGCGGGCGTGCGTAACCTGGAGCGTGAGCTCTCCACACTGGCCCGCAAGGCGGTGAAGGAGCTGATGATCTCCAAGAAGAAGTCGGTCAAGGTCACCGAGAAGAACATCGAGGAGTTCCTCGGCGTTCCGAAGTATCGCTACGGTGAGATCGACGAGGAGGACCAGATCGGCATCGTCACGGGCCTGGCCTGGACCGATGTCGGCGGCGAGTTGCTGACGATCGAAGGCGTCATGATGCCCGGCAAGGGCAAGATGACGGTCACGGGCAATCTGCGCGACGTGATGAAGGAGTCGATTTCGGCGGCGGCGTCCTACGTCCGCTCGCGCGCGATCGTCTACGGCATCGAACCGCCGCTGTTCGATCGCCGCGACATCCACGTCCACGTGCCTGAAGGCGCGACCCCGAAGGACGGTCCGTCGGCTGGCGTCGCGATGGCCACCGCGATCATCTCGGTCATGACCGGCATTCCGGTCCGCCATGATGTCGCGATGACCGGCGAGATCACGCTGCGTGGTCGCGTGCTGCCGATCGGCGGCCTCAAGGAGAAGCTGTTGGCTGCCGCGCGTGGCGGCATCAAGACGGTGCTAATCCCCGAGGACAACGCCAAGGATCTCACGGAGATTTCCGATGCGATCAAGGGCGGCATGGAGATCATCCCGGTCTCGCGTCTGGACGCGGTCGTCGCGCGGGCGCTGGTTCGCCCGCCGGTGCCGATTGTCTGGGAAGAGGACACCAAGGTCGCCGTCAAACCCGACGCTTCGGATGAAGCGGCGGGTGGTCTGACGGCGCACTGAGCGAACTCCAGTTGAAAACAAAAAACGGCGCCTTCGGGCGCCGTTTCTATTTTCGCGTTTCGCGGCGCCGGTGTTGCTCAGTCTGCCGCAGCAAAATGCGCCATCTGGTCTGCGTATGCCTTCTCGAAGCACGGGCGCGCCGTGGCGCGCGCGACATAAGCATGACAGGCGGGATGGTCCGAGAGCCCGCCGAACCGATCGACAAGGCGCAACACATCCGCCATCAGGATGTCGGCGACGGAGAAGGTCCCGGCCAACCATTCGCCTGCTTCCAGGACCGTTTCCATGTGCTTGAGCCGGGCCTCAAGGAAGGAGTCAAAAAACTTTCGCATTGGCGTTTCGCCGGTGTCACCCGAGAACATGAAGAAGGACCAGGGCTGGCTGGCGGCCTCGACTGAAGCGAGTGCTGCGAACAGCCATTCCGTAGCGTCGCTGCGGCCGCGCCGATCCGCGGGCATCAGCTTGTCGCTCAGCTCGCCGAGATGAAGCAGGATCGCGCCGCTCTCGAAAATCGAGATGTCGCCATCGGTCAGCCAGGGCACCTGGCCGAACGGCTGGTGCGCGAAGTGCTCGGCATTGCGATCGCGAAACGGCACGCTCTTGACGCGATAGGGCAAGGCGGCCTCTTCCAGGGCCCAGCGCACGCGCAGGTCACGCACATAGCCCCGCGGCATCTCGGGAACCCAATCGAAGGTGGTGAGGGTCAGGTCGGCCATCCGCTATCTCCATGTCCTGCTTCATAACAAAGGACGGACGAACGGCATGGGTTCCGACACCGCTGATGTGTTTTTCGTCACCGCGGAACGAGGAGCGCCGGCAGGAACTACTCTTTCTTTTCGACGATGAAATTGCCGATCGCCCCGAGCGCCATCAGCACGCTCGTGCCAAGGAAGACCGCGCGCATGCCGATATGGCCGCCGATGAATCCGCCGGCGAGCGGGCCGATCACTTGCCCCGCATATTGCGCCGAGACTGAATAGCCGAGCATGCTGCCAGTGACGGTGTCAGGCACGTTGTGTCTGATCACGCTTGCGATGCACGGCAGCAGGCCGCCGAGCGCCAGCCCCATCAGGAAGCGGAGCACGATGAGTTGCCAGCTGCTCGTCACGAAGGCCTGCGGGATCAACAGCAGTGCCGAGACGGCAAGGCACACAATGATGATGCGCCAGTGGCCGACGCGATCGGCGAGCTTGCCGAGGTGAGACGAGGACAGCAGGCTGCCGAAGGCCGCCGCCGACATCACGAGGCCGGCAACGAACGTTACCTGCGGTGCTTCGACCAACTGGGCGACATAGACCGTGATGATCGGCTCGATCGACATGTTGGCGATCATCAACAGCAATCCCGTCACCCACATCGCGGCGACCGGGCGCTTGTCCGGCAACAGCGACCAGCCGCCGCGCGATTTGCTGCCGCGCGCCGTCTGCGGCCGGGCTCCCTCGCGGATCAGGAACGTCGTGCCGAGGAAGGTGATGAAGATGATGCCGCCGGACAGGAAGAAGGTCGCGCGGATGCCGATCAGGGGCGGCAGGATGCCGCCGATCAAGGGGCCAACCAGGCTGCCGGCCATGATGCCGGCGGACAGCACGCCGATCGCCCAGCCGGAACGGGCCTTCGGGGTCTGGGAGGCGACGAGCACGGTCGAGCCCGAGGCGTAACCGCCGAGCAGGCCGGTCAGCAGTCGGAGCCCCACCAGTTCATAGACATTGTGGGCCAAGCCGATCAGCGACATCGCGACGGCCATGCCGAGGCTGGCCCGGATCAGCATCAGCTTGCGGCCGTAGCGGTCGGCGAGGCGCCCCCACAGCGGCGCGGTCAATGCGGCGGTGAAGAAGGTCGCGCCATAGGCTATGCCTGACCACTGCACGATGGCGGCATGATCGGTCACGCCAAGCTGCTCGACGTAGAGCGGCAGGAACGGCAGCAGCAGCGTCATTCCCACGATCGTGGTGAAGGAGCCGAACACGCATACGATCAGGTTGCGCTTCCAGGGCCCTTCGTCGAGGGCTGCGTCGCGATCGATCTCCGTATCCATCTCAGCGCAGACCGATAACGGCGAAGCCGCGCGCCCTTAAGCCCCGGCGATCCTCGTTGAGCGAGCGGAGCAGGCGGTCGCGGGTATCGCTGATGTGGTCGGCCGCCTCGCGCGCGGCGGCATCCGGATCGTTGCTCCGGATGAATCCGAGAATGCGCCGGTGCTCGCGCCAGGCCTGCTCGCGCGACGGCTCGGTCCACACCTCCAGCCAACGCGCCCGCGACAGCCGGGTCATCGCGCCCTCGAGCGCCTTGACGATGAACGGATTGCCGGAGAGGCGCGCGATCTCGACATGAAAATCGGTGCCGACGCGGTGCCATTCCTCGCGGGGCGCACCTGACTGGCAGGCATCCAACATCGCTTCAATGCCGGCGAGATCGGCCTCGCTTGCCCGCGCGCAGGCGAGCCGCACGGCAGTCGTCTCCAGCGGTACGCGGAACTCGGCGAGCGCCGCCAGCTCACTGAGATCGATCGGCGCGACGATCCAGTTGCGGCCGTCCCGCCGCACCAGTTCTTCGCCTTCGAGCCGTATCAGCGCAGCACGGATCGGCGTGCGCGAGCCCTCGAAGCGGCTCTCCAGCCATCGCTCGGTCAGCCGCTCGCCGGGGCCGAGGTCGAGCGAGAGGATCATCTCCCGGAGTTGGTCGTGGATCTGAAGCATCTGCGACATGGCGGCACCGGCGGTGAGGTGGAATTGTCGCCAGAGCGGATATCCCGTATTGGTATCCCAGACAAGGGTGTTTCGGGATACCAAACGGCATGGCAGGTAGGCCGACGGAGCGTGCATCCGATTGACGGCGCAGCGCACATCTCGTGCCGCTCGGCGATGCCGTGGGTCAACAAGCGTCTGATGGATTGAGGCCGGCGAGCTTGCGCCGCGGGGGCCGGCGAGGCTAAAGAAGCGCGGCAGGTGAGGGCGGCTAGCTCAGCTGGTTAGAGCATCTCGTTTACACCGAGAGGGTCGGCGGTTCGAATCCGTCGCCGCCTACCACAATTTCCCACATAGCGGATCAATTTCGTATTGCCGCGTCGCTCTGGCGAACATCCTCGACCGCTACACGCGAGGCAGCAGTGTCTCGGGGGCGTCCTTCGGAGATGGTCAGGGAAAATCCGAACACGCTAACCAGACGCACAAGATGTAGTACACGGCCACTTCACGCTCGGCACCAATTTGGTCCTACTTCAGGCGGAGCCGTTTTGGGCTGCGGACCTTCATTGCGGGGTGGCAAGCTTCAGATAACTCCGACTCTGATTGGAAATGGAAGCTCGGCTGGGCCGGCACAGGCGGCAGTGTCGCTTGCGTTTTCGTTTTTTTCGATTGGAATGATATGCCCCAATGTGATTGGACGCTGGAGAGCATTTGCTCGTGGACGGCTGAAGTGTCGTCCCGCCATCAGCGATGACGGAAGCAGTTGACCAGCACCCGACGACGGCTGATCCGGGCCTGACCGCCCTCGTGATGCTGTTGCAGTTCCATGGCATCGGGGCGGACCGCAGCAGATCCGTCATCAGTTCGCGACCGCGACCATCGGCATTCCGGAGATGCTGCGCTGCGCCAAGGATCTTGGCTTGAGGGCGCGGGTCCGGACCACGAACTGGACGCGGCTTGCTCAAACGCCGCTCCCCGGCATCGCGGCCCTGTGTGACGGCAGTTTCCTCCTGATCGGCAAGGTCAGTGACGAGAAGGGTACTGGTGCAGGCTCCGCGATCGCCGCGACCGGTCTTGATGAGCCGCGCCGAATTCGAGGCGGCCTGGGACGGCCGCATCGTCCTGATGACGCGACGCGCCGGATTGATCGATCTCTCTCGCCGCTTCGACATCACCTGGCTTCTCGGCGCCACCCACAGATATCGGCGGTTGCTCGGCGAAGTGCTGGTGGCCTCGCTCTTCCTGCAGGTCTTCGCGCTGGTCTCGCCGCTCTTCTTCCAGATGGTCATCGACAAGGTGCTGGTGCATCGCAGCCTCGCGACGCTCGATGTGCTGGTGATCGGCCTTGTCGCGGTGTCGATTTTCGAGACGATACTGGGTATCCTGCGGACCTATCTGTTCTCCCACACGACAAACCGGATCGACGTCGAGCGCGGAGCGCGGCTGTTCCGCCACCTGCTCGCATTGCCGATCGCATATTTCCAGGCGCGGCGCGTCGGCGATTCCGCGGCACGGGTCCGCGAGCTCGAGAATATCAGAAATTTCCTGACCGGCTCGGCGCTGACCCTCGTCATCGACGTCTCGTTCACCGTCGTGTTTCTGGGCGTGATGTTTCTCTATTCCCCGATGCTGACCGCAATCGTGCTGGCGGCATTTCCGGCCTACATCGCGATCTCCGCCGGCGCGACGCCGCTGTTCCGAAGGCTGATCAACGAGAAGTTCAAGCGTGGCGCCGAGAACCAGGCTTTCCTTGTCGAGAGCGTTGCTGGCATGGAGACGCTCAAGGCGATGGCGGTCGAACCGCAGATGCAGCGGAGTTGGGAAGAGCAGCTTGCCGGTTACGTCGCGGCGAGTTTTCGCGTGACGCGGCTGGGCAACACGGCGAGCCAGACCGTGCCACTCATCAGCAAGCTGGTCACGGCTCGCCACATTCCAGATGGAGCCCGGCGAGAATTGTCGGTCGGATTTTGTCGGCGCCTATCGAGCCAGTGCGGACCCGACCGGCATAACGCCTCCGACATTTCTGGTCTCGCTGTTTACCGAAGCGGCCGCTCTCGGCTGGCACGTCGCCGTCGAGACCAACGATCATTCGAGGGCGGCGTTTTACATGCAGGTCGTGCGGCGGGGCATCGATTGCATGTTTCGACTGCAGATATCCGAAGACCAACATTTCATGTTCGTGGATCCCCAACTCGCGGTCGGCGGATTGCGCCGGGATCTGGCTTCGTTTCAACTGCGTTGCGATTATGCCGCCCATGCCCTGACGTGTTTGACCGCGGCGGTCGAGCTGGGGCTGTTATAACGGCTACTGCTCCTCGGTGCCCACTGATGCTTTCAAATACGTGGCGAAGTGCTTTCTTCGCTACGGCAATGAAACGCCATCGTGCGGCATTGCCTTTGTCCTTCGAGAATGCGTCTCCGACGCTCGATTAAAGCCGCCGCCGACGCCTCACATGAGCCAGCAGTCGGGCAGGAGGCCGTACAGGTGTGCGCTTGTTCGCTGGGACATCATGCCACTGGACTGTGTGGGCTGGTTCACACGTCTTGCGTGGCGGTGTCGTGGTAGAATTCTAGATTGACACAATCTATGAGGGAGTAACGCCATGAAGTCCGTTTCCCGCATTTTGGTCCATGCGTCATTGGTCGCCGTGCTCGTTGGGTCTTCTTCGATTGCCGCTCTGGCGGCCAAAGGGAAGGACTTCCCTGGGACCACATGCACCTGCCAGGGATGTGCCTCCGGAGGAGGAGACACGACAGGTGACTGCGCCAGCGTATGCTCGGACAAGACAGTGTACTCAAAGGGGTCGGAACCCCACGATTACTGCAAGGCGAAAGCGTTGACGGTGAATGGAAGCAACTTGCGCGCAGCGATGGGCCTCATTGGCCTTACCGGCGCCGCTCTCGCCCGCTCGTCCAATGTCAGCCCGGCAACCATCAACCGCTTTCAGGCCACGGGTCGGAAGGCTTTGCGAGCCGAACCCGCGACCATCGAAAAGGTAACCAAGGGGCTTGAGGCGAACGGAGTTCAGATCACCGAGGATGGTGTCAGTCTGATCCAGAAGCCGCTTCCATGAAGTAGGCCGAAGCGTGTCGTTCAGCAGACCGCTATTGCCAGCGGCGGGTTATTTCGGACCGGCCGCCGCTGCTATCACACGACAGGCGTCTGTTCTTAATGAAGCGCAAAAGTCCCGCGTCACGCCGTCCTGGTGAACATCGTCAGGATGCCGTCGGCGATGTTGATGGCAACGACTTCCGACGATGTCAGGCCCTTGGCCTTGAGTGCAGACGTGCCCCGTCAATGGACTTCCGCGGTGACTGCTTATCCTGGTCGCGGGTCTTCGCGACGATTTCATCGACCTTTGCCGGGGACCCGGACAATTTGGCGGGCCGGGCGGCGGCGGATTGGCGTCGATGCCGGCCCGGTGATATGTTGACCGCACAACCGGGAACTCGATCCATGCGCAAAATTGCTGCCGCTCTCTTCACTACCCTGATTGTAGGGTCTGCCTTGACCGTCTGGCCTGCCCTCGCGCAGGACCATATGCAGAAGTACCGCGAAGAGCCCGCGGAGAAGACGCCGGCGCAGCTGGAAGCCGACAAGCAGGCCGCGCGCGCCTACCAGCGTTCGCTCAACGCCGTGCCGGACCAGAAGCAGAGCGATCCGTGGGGGATCGCCCGCGGCGATGACGCGGCGAAGAAGCCTGCGGCAGCAGCCAAGCCTGCGATGAAATCGTCCAAGGCCAAGACTGGCACCACAAGCTCCGGCGGCACCACAAACCAGTAGCCGGAGAGTTTCGATGGACGCCTCCCAGGCCCACGAGCGAAACGCCGACCAGATTGCTTATTGGAACGGACCCGGCGGCCAGCGCTGGGCGAACCGTCAGGCGGTGCAGGACATCCTGCTGGCGCCGGTGCTCGATATCCTGCTGGATCACGCGAGGCCAAAGGCGGGCGAGCGGGTCCTCGATGTCGGCTGCGGCAGCGGCGCGTCCACGATCGCGTTCGCGAACAAGGTCGGGCCGTCCGGTCACGTGTTCGGCGTCGATGTGTCCGGCCCGATGCTGGAGCGGGCGGGGCAGAGTACGCCCAAGAGCGCGCCGGTCGATTATGCGCTGGCGGATGCCACCGTCTATCCGTTCGATCCGGCAAGCTTCGATCTGCTCGCCTCGCGCTTCGGCGTGATGTTCTTTGCCGAGCCGTCGGTGTCGTTCGCCAATCTGCGCAAGGCGCTCAAGCCATCGGGACGGCTCGCCTTCGCCTGCTGGAAGGAGCCGCGCGAAAATCCCTTCTTCATGGCGCCGCTGCAGGCGGTCTACAAGCACGTGCCGAAGCTGCCGCCGCAGGGTCCGGAGGATCCGGGTCCGTTTGCGTTCGCGTCCGAGCAGCGCGTGACGCGGATCCTGGGCGAGGCCGGGTTCTCCGGAATTGCCATGGAGCCGCACCGGCTCGAGCTCGACGTCGCGATCGGGCGCGGCATGGACGCCGCGATCCAGGGCACGTTTGAGATCGGCCCGGCGAGCCGCGCGCTGGAAGGCCAGCCGGCGGATGTGCGTGCTGCCGCAGTCCAGTCGATGCGCGAGACATTGGCGCAGTATGCGAAGGGCGATTCCGTGCTGCTGCCGGCCGCGATCTGGATCGTGACGGCGCGGGCCTGAGGTCCGGCAGCAGCTTTCACCACCATCATTGCGAGGAGCGTCAGCGACGAAGCAATCCATCGTTCCGCGCGTACGGACAGATGGATTGCTTCGCTTCGCTCGCAATGACGGGGAGAGTGCGCCGCGTCTCTTACGCCCGCTCCTCCCAGATCATCGCCAGGTGCACGATCGTCTGCACCGCCTTTTCCATGTCCTGCCGGCTGACCCATTCGAGCCGCGAATGGAAGGCGTGCTCGCCCGCAAAAATGTTGGGGCAGGGCAGGCCCATGAACGACAGCCGCGAGCCGTCGGTGCCGCCTCGGATCGAGCCCGTCACCGGCACCAGACCGGCGCGCTTGATGGCCTCGATCGCGTAAGCGACGATCTCGGGGTGGCGGCCGATCACCTGCTTCATGTTGCGGTATTGCTGCTTGACGTCCATGCGCCAGGTCGAGCGCGGATACGCCATCATGACATCCTTCACGGTGGCCTCTAACAGGGCTTCCTTCTGCTTCAACCCGTCCACGGTGAAGTCGCGCACGATGAACTCGATCCGCGCCGTCTCCAGCGCGCCCGAGATCGCGACAGGATGCAGAAAGCCGTCGCGGCCGTCGGTGGTCTCGGGCGAGCAGCTGTCTTTCGGAAGGCGGTCGACGATCGCGGCGGCGATCTTGATCGCGTGCTCCATCTTGCCCTTGGCAAAGCCCGGATGGGTGGCGACTCCAGTGATGATTATGCTAGCGCCGTCGGCGGAGAAGGTCTCGTCCTCGATGTGGCCGGCGCTCTCGCCGTCCATGGTGTAGCCGAAATCGGCACCAAGTTTCTTGATATCGACCTTGTCGACGCCGCGGCCGATCTCCTCGTCCGGCGTGAACAGGATCTTGATGGTGCCGTGCTTCACCTGCGGGTTGTTCATCAGGAAATGCGCGGCGTCCATGATCTCGGCGAGGCCGGCCTTGTTGTCGGCCCCCAACAGCGTGGTGCCGTCCGATGTGATGATGTCGTTGCCGATCTGGTCGGCCAGCGCTTCATGTTCGGCAGCGCGGATGACCTGCGAGGGATCGGCCGGCAGCACGATATCGCCGCCGCGATAATTGGTCACGATCTGCGGCTTGACGTCCTTGCCGGTGCAGTCGGGCGAGGTGTCCATGTGCGAGCAGAAACAGATCACCGGCACTTTCGTGTCGGTGTTGCCCGGGATCGTCGCGTAGACATAGCCGTGGGCGTCGAGATGGGCATCGGAGACCCCCATCGCTAGCAGCTCGGCGACCAAGAGGCGGCCGAGGTTCTTCTGCTTTTCGGTGGAGGGGCAGGTCGGCGATTCCGGATCGGACTGGGTGTCGATCACGACATAGCGCAGAAAACGCTCGGTGACGGTGTGCTTGAAGTCGAGAACCGGTGCCAGCATGAAGACCGCGCAATCAAAACGAGAAGCTTGAGGCTCTATAACAGAAAAGCGCCACTCCGGGGCCGCGCCGCGAGCCGGATTGGCGCTTCAATCGGAGAAGGGAAGGCGACTCAGACCGCTTCCTTGAGTTCCTTGGAGGCGCGGAAGGCGACCTTCTTGCTCGCCTTGATGTGGATCTGCTCGCCGGTGGCGGGGTTGCGGCCCATGCGGGCGGCGCGCTTGCGGACCTGGAGGATGCCGAGGCCGACGATCCTGATACGCTCGCCCTTTTTCAGGTGCTTGGTGATCCGACCGACCATGCCGGTCAGGATCGCCTCGGCCTGCTTCTTGGACAGCTCCTGTTCCTCGGCAATGGCCGCCGCCAGGTGCTTCAGTGTGATCGTCGCCGGGGTCGCTGCTTTCTTCGCCATGTAGCCCTCCTCGTTGAATGGCTGGATTGGTGCTTCGCGCGAATGGCAAGGCGTTCGCGTCGGGAAAAATGCGTCCGGGCAAGTCCTGAAACCACCGGTTTTGATAGGGTCAGCGCCGGTCCGGCGTCAGGAAACCGAGACGTATCAGGGCTTATTCGATTCGGGGCTTTGCTGACTACGCTGTTTGGACTGAAAACAGGGCACGATTCGCATCGCGGCCGCAGAAATGCCCGCCCTGTGCGGACATTTGCAACTGCCTTGACTAACCGGATGCGGGCCTTTATGCCCTCGGTTCTGCGCGGATCAACCCTGTGATCGGCATCCGCGGGAGTAGCTCAGTTGGTTAGAGCGCCGCCCTGTCACGGCGGAGGCCGCGGGTTCGAGTCCCGTCTCTCGCGCCAGTCATTTCAAGCACTTAGCTGACCTGATGGCGCTGCCCCGGCGGCTTGCGCGAGTCTTTACGCAAAAAATGCCGCGATCGCGTCGAGGTCGGATTGGCCCGGAGTTCCGCCGCGCAAATTGGCGTCGATGACGCGGCGGCAGGCGTCGACGGTCGAGGTGTCACCCAATTCATTGGCGGCCTCGAGGATCGACCAGATCGTATCCGTCGGGATGTCGCTGAGCATGGCGGCTTTCGGGTCTGACAGCATTGGCGGAATGGGGGCTAGAATTCGTAGAGGTCGCAGCCACGCCGCGCCAGCACATGCAGGTCGGCCACGGTGCCGCGCGCCGCGCTGCATCGGCGACATTCGATGATGGTGTCGTCGGAGGCATGCACCGGGTCGGTCGCCTTGATCGACAGGCTGCCGCAATCGGTGCAGACGATCTTGAAGCCGCTCGAAACGGTTTGCTGCTGCAAATTCATTGTGGCCAACGCCTTTGTTGAGGCCGACCTTAGGGAACAATTTTTAAAACTGGAGCCGCGGAGTGAATCGCAATCGAGCGGCCGCTTTAGGGTATTCTTAAAGATATCAGATCCGGGGGCGGCCCGGCAAATGCAGCATCGGCTTTCGCAAGCCCTGCGCCGCGTTACGCACAGTTTCGCTCGCATTGACGGTCACGATGCCGGCAGCGTGCGCCCAGACCGTGAGATCGGATTTGCTGTCGCCGGCATAGATGAAGCCGCCCGGAAAACTCCGCCGCAACAGGTTGGCCTTGTTCGAACCCTTGAGATTGTGCTCGCCGTCAGAGGCGAACACCTGGTCGATAAAGGGCAACAACGCTGCGAGCTGGCCGGCGAGCACGGCGTCGGCCGCGGTCGCCAGCACGACGCGGCGGCCGGCGGCGTTCTCGCGCCGGGCCAGCGCCACGACGTCGTGGTGGAATGCGATGCGGTCCCAATCGATCCGGTGGCGCAGCGCGAGCTGGCGCTTCAGCGCGGCACGGCCGCGCAACAACCAGCCGGCGCAGGACAGCGCGATCAGCGGATTGCCTGGCAGGATCGAGAAGAAGCTCATGTAGAGTAGGTCGCCCTTGATCAGCGTGCCGTCGAGGTCGAGCACCAGCGGCATTGATAGGGGCAGGCTGAACACGACGTCCGGTTTGCCGGCGTCCGGCCGGCGCTGCAAATGCTTGTGGGTAGGCGCGGGTTCAAGGAAGAGGTCAGTCATGCGCGGCGCTCAGTTGAGTGGAGACCTTGCAGACGTTGATCTCGCGGGCCCCGGTGTCGGTGGTTCGGCAATCGCCGTAGCCGAACCGGCTAGCGAACGCCGTGCCGTCGTCATCGGAGGCCGAGACGATCAGCACCTGCGGGGCGCCGCGATTGCCGGCCCGATATTTCGCGACCGAGGCGGCGTCGGGCGCGTCCTGCCAGTCCGGCGTGGCGCGCATGAAGTCGCGGGCCTCGACATATTGCAGCGGGAAATAACCGAAGTAGCGCGTCGACGGCAGCGGTGACGACAGGCCGACGCCGTGGCCCGCGAGCGCTGCGGTCTGCGCGGCATGCAGGGTCGGCCGGATCCGCCAGGCGAACAAACGGCTGTCGCGCTGCGCGACCAAATCGGCATTGGCAAAGGTCTGGCCGGGATTGTCATGGCCTGCGGCGAGTTCGCTCTCCAGCACCGGCGCCCAGCTCTTGTAGGCGATGGCGCGCACTGCCGTCTGTCCGACCAGGCCGGACAGCGCCGCCAGGCAGAGCGTACGCACCAGTGCCTGGGCCGGCTGCCGGCTTGCGATCGTCAGCACGATGGCGAGCCCGGTAAAGGGGGCAAGCCGTTCCGAGAGCAGGGCTGCTCCGAGCTTGAGATTGAGCAGCGAGAGTCCGGCCACGAGGACGAAGAAGACCGGCCACAGCAGATCGCCCGAACGGAAACGTCGCAGCGCGGCAAAGCCTGCGACCGCAAGCGCGCCGAACACCGGCACGAGTGCCACCACCTCCCACCAGCTGAAGGTGAAAAGATAGGTCGCAGCCACGATGCGGCGGATGATCTGGGTGATGCCGCCTTCCGCGCTGGCGGTCTCGCCGGGAATGTTCTGATAGGCGAGCAGGAAACTTGCGATCAGCAGCAGGACCGGCAGCGCTGCTGCCGCGGCCCAGGCGCCGTCGATCAGCAGCCGCCGTGTCGCGGCCTTTGCGCTCGCCCGCTCGAACGTATCGACAGCGCGCGCGATGCCGTCGGCGGCGAGCAGCAGGCACGCCGCGACCACCGCGGTAATGTGGGTCAGATAGAGCGCGGCCAGGAACAGCGCGGTCGCGACGAAGGCCAGCGTGTCGCGGCGTCCATTCAGGCTGCGCCAGAAGCCGGCGAACAGCAGGAACAGCGGCACGCCGAGCGCGAAATTATAGAAGCCCCAATGGATGAACACGCCGAAGGCGATCGGCAGCAACAGCAGCATCGGCAGCAGCGGCCGGTCGGTCTCGGCGCGGCTGGCAGTGAAGGCAGCCGCGATCCAGAGCAGACCGTAGAGGCTGAGGAACAGGCTGTTGGCGACAAGCGCATCGCCGGTGAGCCGGATCAGCCCGGCAAGCAGCAGATAGATCGCCGAGTTCGGCTCGATCCGCGGATTCCACTGATAGAACGACGCGGCCGGCTCCTGCAGCGCGCCGCCCCAGCCGAAGCGGGCGATCAGATCGGCCTGCGCCAGATGCACCGGGCCGTCCTGGGTCGGCACCATCTTCACCAGCCAGATCGGTCCGTCCAGCAAGACGAGCAGCCCAGCGAACAGCAGGACTGCGGTGAGGATGCCGAGATTGGCTCTCGGGGTCTCGAAGGGTGCTGCGATCGACATCCCTAGTGGATCCCGCCGAGACGGATCAGGTCCGAACTGGTCAGGCCGTTCAGCCAGGGCAAATCGACGAAGGTCAGCACGCCGAACAGCGCCATGGTGACGGCGGCGGCGACCAGCATCGCCGGCTGCCGCATCAATTCCTCCGGCCGCGCCGCGGCGGAGTCGGGCGTCAGCGCAAGCCGCATGTAGGAGGCGAACAGCACGATCAGCAGCGGAATGACGACGAGATATTCGATGCGGTACTTCAACAGGAAGATCGCCATCATGAAGGCGAAGCCCTGGGCGTAGACCAGGCAGCTCGTGACCAGGCTCGAATGGGTATAGACGGCGAAGGAGGGGCGGTACGCCGCGAGGTTGGCGGTGCCGCCGGCCTCGACGATGGCGCGATGCTCGGAGACCCGCTTGGCGGCCATCAGGAAGGCGCCGCCGAACCAGTAGGCGAGCAGGATCGAGATCGGCGGCGCGATGCTCGGTACCACGGCGAACCAGCCGAACAGGAAGCGCAGGGGATTGTTGAGGGACTCGACGACGACGTCGATGAAGGCACGGTCCTTGGCGCGGATCGGGCGCACATTGTAGATCACGCCGAACACCGCGAACACGGTCGCGGTGATGGCGAAGGCGTAGCCGAGCCGGTTGGCGGCCAGGATGCCGAGCGCGGTCAGCAGGATATATTGGGCAAAGACGATGGTCGGCGACATCGCGGTCTGCACCGCCGGCCGCGACCGCTTGGTCGGATGCATGGCGTCGAAGGGGGCATCGAGCCATTCGTTGATGGTGTAGTTGGCCGATGACAGCGCCATCGCCACGAACAGGCAGGTGACGAGCCGTTCGGCGAGCGTGGCGACATCGATCGGCCCGGTCTGCGACATGATCATCGCAAAGGCGACGCCGGGGATGATCAGGACGTGCTTGATCCAGTGGTCGGGCCTGGCGATCGCGACGTAGTCGGCGATACCGGCGGTCGGCTGCGCGTGATTGGTGATCGACATTGCGATGCTCCAAATTCCACCTGTGCCGCATCGGGGCGCGTGCGGCGAAAGATGCTTTGGAAGGGCAGCGATCGTGCCGCCGCGGAGTATCGGCCGTCGGTCGGGGCGGAAGGCATGCAACGCAGTTAATGCCGGTAGCGGAGGCGGGGATTGGGTGCGGTTGCCAATCTCGCCTGGCAGGCGATCCGCGTCATCGGCCTGCGCGCGCCCTGGCGTTCCGGCGGATGGCCTCCCGCGGGATGCGCCGGAATGGGACAGATGTTTCATTTCGGTTGACGGCCGAGAGCGGAGCTCCAGGCAACAAAAAAAGCCGCCAGAAGGCGGCCATTTTGTCTGCGGAAGCTGGAAAGTCCTAGCGGACGGTCGAGGTCTCCGAGGACGTGATCGCGACCGGCTTGCCGGCCTTGATGATGTGGGTGGCTTGGGCGGTCTCGGTGAACTCCGTATTGGTCCGGGCCGAAATGCCGAAAGCCGCAACCGCGATGCCAGCCACGAGGGCGACAACCACGATCTTGAGATGGGTCGAACGGTCCGCTGAGTGGATCGAGTGGTTCATGGTCGCCTCCGGGCGTCTATGCGCCGTCTGTTGACGATAGTCGTAAGCCCGATCTGTTTCCGGATCGTTTCGCGGGTTCCCCAAAATGGTTTCATCCCACCGGCGGATCGGTTTCGCGGCGTCTTGCGCGCTACCGCGGCAGGACCGAAACTGGCGCCCAAGCGCGGGACGGCACTCGGGAGAAAAACAATAATGAAAACAATGAAGATGACCCGCAGAACGCTGCTCGGCGTGGGGTCCGGCGCGGTCGCGGCCACGATGTTTGGCAAACAAGCCCTTGCCGCCGCCGAGTTCGATTTCAAGCTCGGCGTTGACACTCCGGAAACCCACCCGCTGACGATCCGCCTCATGGAGGCCGCCAAGGCGGTGGCTGCGCAGTCGTCCGGCCGGGTCAACATCACGGTGTTTCCCAACAGCCAGCTCGGCGGCGACCCCGAAATGCTGTCGCAGGTGCGGGCCGGTGGCATCGAGTTGATGGCGGCGCCGAGCCTGACGCTGTCGATCCTGGTGCCGCTATCGGGCCTGCCGAGCATCGGCTTTGCCTTTCAGTCCTACGACCAGGTCTGGGCCGCGATGGATGGCGGCGTCGGCGATGTCGTGCGCGAGGCGATCGGCAAGACCGGCGTCGTGCCGCTGAAGAAGGTCTGGGACAACGGCTTTCGTCAGATCACCTCGTCGTCGAGCCGGCAGCTCAACAGCGTCGACGATTTCAAGGGTTTTAAAATTCGTGTGCCGGTCACGGCGTTGCTAACCTCGCTGTTCTCCGGCCTCGGCGCGCTGCCGTCGAGCATCAGCTACAACGAGCTCTATTCGGCGCTGCAGACCCACATCGTCGAGGGGCAGGAGAATCCGCTCGCGCAAGTGTCGACCGGCAAGCTCTACGAGGTGCAGAAGTACTGCGCGCTGTCGAACCATTGCTGGAGTGGCTACTGGATCCTCGGCAACCGCCGCGCGATGGCGAGCCTGCCGCCCGATCTGCTCGAACTCATCAATGCGAGCTTTGATGCCGCGGCGCTGAAGGAGCGCGCCGATCTGGTGGAGATGGATCGCTCATTGCAGGCCGAACTGACGGCGAAGGGCATGACCTTCAACACGCCGGACCCCGTGCAGTTTCGCGCGGCGCTGGTGAGGGCCGGCTTCTACACGCAATGGCAAAAGACTTATGGCGCGGATGCGTGGGCGACGCTGGAGAAATATACGGGGAAGCTGACGTGATCGGGTCATGTGGGCACGATATCTGTTGCGCGAAAAACACATTGCCGGGCTTTCGAGTTCATTTTTGCTTTTTGTCATGCGGCAGAGTGTCTCAGAAGCTAAATTGACTTCGCACTGAGGCGTTTGGTCCCGCGCTACGCGCGGCTTGAAATTTGATTGCAATGGGCGTGTACGCTGCGAAACGCTACGAGTACCCAGTGACGGCTTGCCCTAACCCTCGCGCTGGTCGTCACGCTCGGGACCGCCGCGCACGCGCAAACTGGCGGTAAGGGCGGCAGCAACCAGCTCAATAACGTCGATTGCGGCGGTGCCGGTGGTGCGAGTAGCGCGACGACTGTTGGTGGTGCCGGCGGCATTGGCGGGACCGGTTGTAGCAACATCGTCGACGCCGGAGGTGGTGGCGGCGGCGCGGGCACGACCGGTGGTCGCGGCGGCGCAAGTTATGACGGTTCGGCCGGTGGCGCTGGAGGCGTCTTGGGGGTCGATGGCGGCAACGGCGTCGCCGGCGCAAGTGGCGATCAGGGCGGCGGCGGCGGCGCGCATGGTCTCGTGGTCACGACCAATTCGACGCTAACGACAAGCGTCGCAGGCGGCAATGGCGGTGCTGGCGGCAACGGGTTAGGCGATGCCGGCGGCGGTGGCGGCGCCGGCGGTTACGGCGTTGTTGTTAATGGCGCCAATGCCACGGTCAACGCCGCGATGACGGGGGGCAAGGGCGGAGCCGGAGGCACGTCACAAAATCCGTTTGGCGCCAATGGCGGTGATGGCGGTTTTGGGATCGCCGGCGTAGGCCTGTCGACGATCACCAACAACTCTACCATTACCGGCGGCAATGGCGGCGCCGGCGGTACCAACGTTGGCTGTTGCCCGGCACTCGGCGGCAATGGCGCGGCCGGTGTCTCGGTTACCTTCGGCAGCACGCTGGTGAATTCAGCGACGATCATCGGCGGCAATGGTGGCGCCGGCGGCAATACCACCGACATCAATAATACTGCGCCTGGAGGAAATGGCGGCAATGGTGGGGCTGGCGTTACCGGGGCCAATGCGACGATCAGGAATAGCGGGGCGATAACGGGCGGCACGGGCGGTGCGGCGGGGACCGGGATCACCAACGGCTCCGCCGGAACCTCCGGCGTCGGGATTAGCGGAAGCGATCTCACGATCACCAACAGCGGATCGATTTCCGGTACGTCCGGGGCCAACGCCATCACCTTCACCGGCGGCGCCAATTTCCTCAATCTGCAAGGCGGATGGAGCCTCACCGGCAATATCGCGGTCGATGGCAGCAGTAGCCTGTCATTCACGCAAACCGCTTCGGTCGCGTTGTCGAATGTGATCACTGGCACGGGTGGCATCGCCCAGATCGGCACCGGAACGCTGACGCTGTCAGCGAGCAACACCTATAGCGGCGGCACCATCGTCAATGCGGGAACGCTGCAACTGTCTGGCCCCGGCACGCTGGGCGCGACCAGTGGAACGACGACCGTCAATACCGGCGGTACGCTCGACCTCGGCGGCACGACGCAGACGCAGGCGGCGCTGAACCTGGCCGGCGGCACGTTGCAGAACGGTTCACTCAATGCGCCGATTACATCGACCGGCGGCATCATCAGCGGCATCAGCGGTACCGCAAGCCTCAACGTGACCGGTGGCACGACCCTCGTCAGCGGTATCGACACCTTTACCGGCGGCACGACGGTGACGAATGCGACACTGACAGTGAACGGCTCGCTCAGCGATCCGACCATCGGCGCCGGCGGCCTCCTCAATGGCACCGGCTCGGTCGGCGCCACCACGATCCAGAGCGGCGGCACATTCGCGCCGGGCTCCGGCGCTCCCGGCACGTCGATGACGGTGAATGGCAATCTGGCGCTTCAGTCCGGCTCGACCTATCAGGTCGCCGTCAATCCCTCGACAGCCTCTTTTGTGAATGTCACGGGCAAGGCGACGCTCAGCGGCGCCACCGTCAATGCGGCGTTCGCCAGCGGCAGTTATATCTCGAAGCAATATACGATCCTGACCGCCGGCAGCGTCAGCGGCAGCTTCGGCACGCTCACCAACGCCAACCTGCCGTCAAACTTCACCGACACGCTGAGCTACGACAAGACCCACGCCTATCTCAATCTGATGCTGAATTTCACTCCGCCTTCGGGCCCGACGGCGCCGAGCTTTGGCGGAGGTCTGAACCTCAACCAGCAGGCCGTCGCGAACACGCTGGTCAATTTCTTCAACACGACCGGCGGCATCCCGATGGCCTTCGGCGCGCTCACCCCGGCGGGCCTGACACAGGCCTCGGGCGAGTTGGCGACCGGCTCGCAGCAGACTACCTTCGATGCCATGAACCTGTTCATGGGGCTTCTGACCGATCCGTTCATGAACCGCATCGGCGGAGTTGATGCGATGCCGGGTGCATCAAGCTTTGCGGAGGAGGGCGATGCAAGCGCGTATGCCGCAACCAAGAAGACCGACGCGTTCGCGATGTTCACCAAGGCGCCGCCGGCGCCGTTCGTGCAACGCTGGAGCGTCTGGGCGGCGGGCTTTGGCGGCTCGCAGTCGACCAGTGGCAATGCCATTGTCGGATCGAACGACACAACAAGCAGCGTTTACGGCACCGCTGTTGGAGCCGACTTGCTGTTCTCGCCTGATACCATCGCGGGCTTCGCACTGGCCGGCGGCGGCACCAGCTTCTCCGTCGCGGGCAGCGGTAGCGGTCGTTCCGATCTGTTCCAGGCCGGCGTCCATATCCGCCACACCGAAGGACCGGCCTATATCTCCGCCTCGCTCGCCTATGGTTGGCAGGACATCACCACCAACCGCACCGTCACGGCCGCCGGCATCGACCAGCTCCGCGCCGAGTTCAATGCCAACGCGTATTCGGGCCGGGTTGAAGGCGGCTATCGTTTTGTCGCGCCGTGGACCGGCGTCGGCATCACGCCTTACGCTGCGGGCCAGTTCACGACCTTCGATCTGCCTGGTTATGCCGAACAGGTGGTTTCAGGCTTGCCGACCTTTGCGCTTGGCTATGCCGGCAAGAGCGTGACCGACGCGCGCAGCGAGCTCGGCGTCCGCACCGACAAGTCCTTCCTCGTACAGGACGGCATCCTGACGCTGCGAACGCGCTTCGCCTGGGCGCACGACTATGATCCCAACCGCTCGATTGCCGCGACCTTCCAGGCGCTGCCCGGCGCAAGTTTTGTTGTCAACGGCGCTGCGCAGGCTAGCGACTCCGCGCTGACCACGGCGTCGATCGAGATGAAATGGCGGAGCGGCTGGTCGGCGGCGGCGACGTTCGAGGGCGAGTTCTCCGCCGTCACCTCAAGCTACGCCGGCAAAGGCGTGGTGCGGTATCAGTGGTGAAACCACTCCGTCACGCATCGTGCGCGTGATTACCTGACGCGTAATCGCGCGCACGATCTCCCTTTGCGATGATCGAATTGTCGGCAGCGACGACGTTGCCGATCGATCCGCAAGGGAGATCTGAAATGAATCGTCGAACAGTCCTCGAAGCTACTCTGGCTGGCACCGCCTTGGCGGCAGCTTCGGTCGCGAGCGCGCAACCGGCGACGGCGCAACAGACGGGACGGCCGCTCTATGCGACCGCCAAGGACGGCACAAAACTCTTTGTGCAGGATTGGGGCTCCGGTCGGCCGGTGCTCTTCCTCGCCGCCTGGACCTTCAATTCCAGCGCCTGGGGCAGCCATATCGTCGCGCTCAACGCGAAGGGTTATCGCTGCGTCGCGCCCGACCGGCGCGGACACGGCCGATCCGACATGCCGGCGACCGGATACGATCTCGATACGCTGACCGCGGATGTGGCTGCCGTGATCGAACAGCGCGATTTGCGCGATGTCACGCTGGTGGCGCACTCGATGGGCTCGATCGAGGCGGTGAACTATCTCGCGCGTCACGGATCGGACCGCATCGCGCGGCTGGTGCTGGTGGCGCCGACGACGCCGTTCCTGGTCCAGACCGAGGACAATCCGGACGCGGTTCCGAAGCCGATGATCGACGCTCAGAACGCGGCCATCGCCCAGGACTTTCCAAAATGGATGGCCGCGAACGAAGCACCGTTCTTCATGCCTGACACGCCTGACATCACGCGGTCCTGGATCAGGGAGATGATGCTGAGCGTGCCGCTGCCGGTGGCGCTGGCCTGCCGCAAGACGATCTCCTTCGCCGATCTACGGGCAGCCGCCGCCGGGATCGATCGTACGACCTTGATCGTCCACGGCGACAAGGACGCCAGCGCGCCGTTGCCGCTCACGGGAGCCAAAACGGCCAAGCTGATCAAGGGCAGCAAACTGAACGTCTATGAGGGCGCGCCACATGCGCTTCCGCTGACGCACAGCGAGCGTCTTGTGTCCGATATTCTGGCCTTCATGACGAGTTAAGGCCGCTACCGACTTGCGCGTTGGATATCCGATCGGATCCAGCGCGCCGCCCAGACGAACAGGAGCGCGCCGAGCGTGGTCGTGACCGCGGCTGACAGCAGCGAGTAACGCACCGCATCGGCGCCGTAGGCGCCCTTCAGCGCGTCGTTGATCATGCCGACGGCGAGTGGGCCGACACCCTGGCCGAAGCAGGTTGCCGTGAGCAGCACGATCGCCGAGGCCAGCGCGCGCATGCTGGGCTTTGCCACCGTCTGGGCGATCGCGAAGATCGGGCCGAGATGGAAGCCGACCAGGAACGAGGTCAGTGCCAGCATCGCGACCATCAGCGTGAAGCTTTGCGTCAGCATGCACAGCGCAAACACCGGACCGGCGAGGCCCGACATGATCGCGGGCGCCCATAATTTCCAGCGGTCGTCGCGGCGGCTGATCTGCGCCACCACGAGGCCGCCGACCAGCGTGCCCGCCATGCCGGCGAGGCCCTTGAAGGTGCCGGCATAGCTGCCGATCTCGGCGCTCGAGAGATGATGGATGCGCGCCAGGAACGGCGGGATCCAAACTGCTGTCGCGTAATTCGTATAGGTCGTCAGGCAGAAGCCGATCAGCACGATGACGAAGCTCGGCTGGAGGCTAAGGAAGCGCAGCGTCGGCCCGATCGGCTCGGGCTTGAAGGTCTCGGCCATCGCGCCGCGCTTCGGCTCGGAGATCGTCAGCCACAGCACCGCGGCGAGCGCGAGGCCGGGGAGGCCTGCGGCGAAGAACGCCGTGCGCCAGCCATAGTGCTGGTTGACATAGCCGCCGATGAAATAGCCGAGGAAGACGCCGAGATAGGTGCCGATCGCGTAGATGCCGAGCGCGCGCGGACGTTCGTTCTTGTCGAAGAGATCGGCGATAATCGATTGCGACGCCGGCGTTCCCGCTGATTCCCCGATGCCGACACCGATCCGCGCCAGCGCCAGCGTGGTGACGCTGGAGGCCATGCCGCAGAAATATGTCATCGCACTCCAGAACGCGAAAGCGCATGCGACGATGTTGCGCCGGTTGAGGCGGTCGGCCATCCGCGCGATGGGAATGCCGAGCAGCGAATAGAACAGCACGAAGCCGAAGCCCGCGAGAAGGCCCATCGTGGTGTCGCTGAGCGTGAATTCCTTTTTGATCGGCTCGATCAGGACGTTGAAGATGGTGCGGTCGAGGAAGTTGAGGGCGTAGATGATCGTGAGCAGGGCCAGCACGTAATAGCGCCGGGTCGAAGGCCCTGCGTCGGCTTGCGATGGCACGGCTGCTTGCGGCGCGAGATCGACCATGGTTTTCCCCCGACGTTTTCTTTTCTTTGATCGAGCGCGGGCTTTACGCCTCGCGGATATAATTCCCCGCCTCGAATTCGACCGGCTTCGCGTCAGCCTCGAACGAGATACCGATCGGGTCGCCGCCGCCGGCGAGCACCTCCAGCTGATCGCTGAGCATGCGGCGGACCATCAGGATGCCGCGGTCGCTCTGGCCGAAATGCTCTTCAGAATGAACCGTCACCGCGCCCTGGCCGACCTGCGCCTCGTAGTCGCCGGGGAATTGCTGGTGCTCGGTCTCCGTCATGTCCCACCAGAACTTGCCGTTGAATTTCGAGCGCATCCGGCCGATGTCGCCGGTATTCTTGACGCGGCCAGCGACATAGATGCGGAACGAGGTGTCGTCGATCGGCAGGGTCCAGCCGATCGATTCCACGCGCGCGAACTGGGCGACGCGCGGGTTCGGCACCACGCGGAGCGTGGGGAGGGCGGCCTCGGTGACCCGGTAAAACACCTTGCCGTCGTCCTGCTTGCGGATCGAGCGCACTGCGACGCCGCGCGGCGACATCTCGAATTTCACCTCGGGCATCGAGGCCATCATGTTGGTGAACTGGGGCCCGGAGAACGAGCCGTGCAGCACCGGCACGTGGTAGGGATCGGCCACGTTCTCGAAATGCTGCAGCCAGTTGCAGGGGATCACGGCGGGTCCGCCGCCACCGATCGAGGAATCGTCGGCCTCGACGAATTCGCCGTCATCCATCGTCTCGAGGCATTCGTAGCGCGGCAGCACCGGCTTTTTTCCGGCCGGCCCCATATAGGCGAAGATCAGGCCGTAGCGCTCCTGCACCGGATACCAGGGCTGGCGGACCTTGTCCTTGAACAGGCCGCCCTCGCGCTCGCAGGGCTGCTCGAGGCAGTGGCCCTCGGTGTCGAATTTCCAGCCGTGATAGCAGCAGCGGATGCCGTCTTCCTCGACCTTGCCATAATAGAGCGTGGTGCCGCGGTGGCAGCAGCGGGCATGCAGCAGGCCGATGCGGCCATGCCGGTCGCGAAACAAAATCAGGTCCTCGCCGAGCGCGCGCACTTTCCTGGGGATATCGGTGGCGTCGCTTGAGAGACCGATCGGGTGCCAGTAGCGGCGCAGCAGCTCGCCCATCGGCGTGCCCCTGATAACCGAGGTCAGTTCGGTCCGGGTGGCGGATGGCTTCATGGCATAGGCGGTGCCGAGATCGCGATCCCGTTGCGTGACGGTCATGTTTGTTTCCTCCCGCCGCGGCCTGTGGCCTGCGGTCGTCTTGTATCGACCAAGTCAACGATAGATCGATGACAATGTCAACGATCTCGGATAGCTTGGCAGCACGCTGGTTTGTTGGCAGAGATTGGCTGATGACCGAGAAGCTGAAGACCACGCGGGTCGTGTCGCCGGAGACCGTCGATGCCGAGCTGGCGCCGATCACCGCGATGATGTCCTCGCGCCTGATGGTGCTGGCGAACCTGCTCAAGCGCGGCGCGATCCTCCGCTACAAGCGCCTGGCTGGCTTGTCGTCGGTCGAGTTCGGGCTGGTCGCCTCGCTCGGCCGGCGACCGCCGATGAGCGTGGTGCGGCTGGCGGAAGCCGTCGGCATGGACAAGGGCCAGATCAGCCGGGCGCTCGCCGAACTGGTGGCGCGCAGACTGGTGGCCAAGGCGGTCAACCCGCTGGACAACCGGGAAACGCTGGTCTCTCTGACCAGGGCCGGGCTCGCCGCACATGACGCTATTGTGGCGGGGGCGCAGGATCGCAACCGTCGTCTGCTGGAACAGTTGAACCCGCATGACATGGAGCTGCTGCTCGGCCATATCGACCGCCTGACTGCGACCGCCGCCGAGATGCTCGCCGCCGAAAGGGATCTGTCCTGATCGTTCGCCCGGAAACCGGGTGCCTAACGACTGTCGCCGTGTCGCGCGATGGAGGCTGGCATCTCCTGCCGTGGGGGCAGATTTTGACAAGACGGAGCCTTGCAGAGCGTCAAAATAGCTTGTCTTGCGCGCTCTGTTGCGCTGCGCTAAGCCTCAAGAACAATTCCAATCAACGAATCTGCGGCGGCTCCGAAACCGCAACAAGAAGGCCTCGCCGATGCCCGGCATCCTGCAGAATTACCTCCCACTTGTGGTTTTTATCGGGGTCGCGGGCCTGATCGGTCTGGCGCTCCTGATCGCGCCGTTCCTGGTCGCGTTCCAGTCGCCGGACCCGGAAAAGATGTCCGCCTATGAATGCGGATTCAACGCTTTCGACGACGCCCGCATGAAGTTCGACGTCCGCTTCTATCTGGTCGCGATCCTCTTCATCATCTTCGACCTCGAAGTGGCGTTCCTGTTTCCCTGGGCCGTGGCGTTCGGAAAGCTTGGTGCGACCGGGTTCTGGTCGATGATGGTGTTCCTGGCCGTGCTGACGGTCGGGTTTGCTTATGAATGGAAGAAAGGCGCGCTCGAATGGGATTGAGCCCCACCGTCGCATCCCCGCAGCCGGCGATAGCGCAGGCGCCGAAAGGCATCCTCGATCCGTCGACCGGTAAGCCGGTTGGCGCCAACGATCCTTATTTCCTCGAGGTCAATCACGAGCTGTCCGACAAGGGCTTCTTCGTCGCCGCGGCCGACGATCTCATCAACTGGGCCCGCACCGGCTCGCTGATGTGGATGACCTTCGGTCTCGCCTGCTGCGCGGTCGAGATGATGCAGGTGTCGATGCCGCGCTACGACGTCGAGCGCTTCGGTTTCGCGCCGCGAGCCTCGCCGCGGCAGTCCGACGTGATGATCGTCGCGGGCACGCTGACCAACAAGATGGCGCCGGCGCTGCGCAAGGTCTACGACCAGATGCCCGAGCCACGCTACGTCATCTCGATGGGCTCCTGCGCCAATGGCGGCGGCTACTATCACTACTCCTACGCAGTGGTGCGTGGCTGCGACCGCATCGTGCCGGTCGACATCTATGTGCCGGGCTGCCCGCCCACGGCGGAAGCGCTGCTCTACGGCGTGCTGCTGCTGCAGAAGAAGATCCGCCGCATCGGCACCATCGAACGCTAAGGTTTCTACGTCATGGACGACGGCAAGCTCGACGCCCTTGGGCAGACGATCGTGAGCGCGCTTCCGGGTGCCGCCACCGCGCATTCGGTCGCCTTCAACCAACTCATTGTCGACGTCGAGGTCGGCAAGATTGTGGAGATCGTCACCTTCCTGCGTGACGACCCGAACTGCCGCTTCATCAACATCACCGACGTCACCGCAGTCGACTATCCCGGCCGCGATAAGCGCTTCGACGTCGTCTATCATTTCATGTCGCCGGTGCTGAACACGCGGATTCGGCTGCGCGCCGTGGCCGACGAGACCACCCAGGTGCCGTCGATCATCGGCGTTTTCCCGGGCGCCGACTGGTTCGAGCGCGAGACCTACGACCTCTACGGCGTCATCTTCATCGGCCATCCGGACATGCGGCGGCTGCTGACCGATTACGGCTTCGACGGCCACCCGCTGCGCAAGGATTTCCCGCTCACCGGCTTCGTCGAGGTCCGCTACGACGACCAGGAGAAGCGGGTGCTGTACGAGCCTGTCAGGCTCAACCAGGAATTCCGCAAGTTCGATTTCCTCTCGCCCTGGGAGGGAGCTGATTATCCGCTCCCTGGCGATGAGAAGGCGAAGGCAGAGCCGAAGGCCTGATCATGAACGAGCAACCGCAAAATCTTCGTAACTTCACGATCAACTTTGGACCGCAGCATCCGGCCGCGCACGGTGTGTTGCGTCTCGTGCTGGAGCTGGACGGCGAAGTCGTTGAGCGCGTCGATCCTCACATTGGGCTCTTGCACCGCGGCACCGAGAAGCTGATCGAGCACAAGACCTATCTGCAGGCGATTCCGTATTTCGACCGGCTCGACTATGTCGCACCGATGAACCAGGAGCATGCGTTCTGCCTCGCCGCGGAAAAGCTGCTCGGCATCACGGTGCCGCGCCGCGGCCAGTTGATCCGCGTGCTGTATTGCGAGATCGGCCGCATCCTCTCGCATCTGCTCAACGTCACCACGCAGGCGATGGACGTCGGCGCGCTGACCCCGCCGCTGTGGGGTTTTGAAGAGCGCGAGAAGCTGATGGTGTTCTACGAGCGCGCGTCCGGCTCGCGGATGCACGCAGCGTTCTTCCGCGTCGGCGGCGTGCATCAGGATCTGCCGCCGAAGCTGATCGACGACATCGCGGCGTGGTGCGATCCGTTCCTGCAGGTCGTCAAAGACCTCGACACGCTGCTCACCGGCAACCGCATCTTCAAGCAGCGCAACGTCGACATCGGCGTGGTGCCGCTGAAGGAAGCCTGGGCGTGGGGTTTCTCCGGCGTGATGGTGCGAGGTTCGGGCGCGGCCTGGGACCTGCGCAAGTCGCAGCCCTATGAATGCTATGACGAGATGGAGTTCGACGTTCCGATCGGCAAGAACGGCGACTGTTACGACCGCTATCTGATCCGGATGGAAGAAATGCGCCAGTCGGTGCGCATCATGAAGCAGTGCATCCAGAAACTGAAGGCAGCAGACGGGCAGGGGCCGGTCGTGGTCGAGGATGCCAAGGTAGCGCCGCCGCGCCGCGGCGACATGAAGCGCTCGATGGAAGCACTGATCCATCACTTCAAGCTCTACACCGAAGGCGTGCACGTGCCGGCCGGCGAGGTCTATGCCGCGGTCGAGGCGCCGAAGGGCGAGTTCGGCGTCTATCTCGTCGCCGACGGCACCAACAAGCCCTATAAGTGCAAGATCCGCGCGCCGGGCTTTGCCCATCTGCAGGCGATGGATCACATCTGCAAGGGCCATCTGCTCGCCGACGTCTCGGCTATTCTCGGCTCGCTCGACATCGTGTTCGGAGAGGTCGACCGCTGATGGCGCAGCCGCCGATCCAGTTTGACCGTGCCTCGGGGGCCCTGGAAGGGGCCAACGCCTGGGAGCGGACGGCTGCGTTGGCGTTGTCGACAGGCGCGAAGATATCCTCGCACTTTTCGCACAAGGGGTACATCGCCTGCGCCAATTTGCTGCGCAAGGCGCTGCCGGAGCGCGACATCGCGGTGAAGCTCAACGAAGATGCCGTGTTCGAGTTTCCCTATGGCGACGGCTACTGGAGCAAGCTGCTCGATCTCGGTTACACCTATGAGGACGAGCTCGAGCTGCTGTTCGAGGACTCCGCCGGCGTCGACTACACGCTGCTCGATTGCGGCGCCAATTACGGCTACTGGTCGGTGCTGGCTTCGAGCAAGCCGTTCGGCGCGCACAAGGCGATCGCGATCGAGCCGTCGGGGCAGAACTATCCGAAGCTCGCCAACAATGCCCGCGTCAACGGCAACCGCTTCGAGACCATGAAGTGCGCGATCGGTGCCAGCAGGGGCACCGCGCGGCTGTCGGGCACCAAGCACGAGGCCTTCAGCATCGCCGGCGACCAGACCAGCGGTGAGGAAGTGCCTGTCGTCGCGCTCGACAATCTGATCGAGGACGGCAAGGTCGCGGCGTCAGGCAAATACCTGGTCAAGCTCGACGTCGAAGGCGTCGAGATCGAGGCCATGAAGGGCGGCCGGCGGCTGATGGAGGCCGACAGCGTGCTGCTTTGCGAGGAGCATGGCAACGATCGCGCGCACACCGTGTCGCGCTACATCCTCGAACAGACGCCCCTGAAGCTGATCGTCTACGATCCCAGTACCAATCGCCTTGAGACCGTGAACGAGCTCTCGACGCTCGATCGCATCAAGGTTTCCAGCAATATCGGCTACAACGTGTTCGGCACCGCAAGCGCCTTCTGGCAAGACCGGATCGATGCGTTGAATGCGAAAGCCGCACGCCGCGTGCAATGAGAGACTGAACGATGTCCGTCCGCCGCCTAGCCCCGAAGGAATTGCAGCCCGCGAGCTTCACGTTCACGGACGAGAATCTTGCCTGGGCCAAGAAAGAGATCACGAAATATCCGCCGGGACGTCAGGCCTCGGCCGCGATCGCGATCCTGTGGCGTGTGCAGGAGCAGCATGAGGGCTGGGTGTCGGAAGCGGCGATCCGCGCCGTCGGCGATCTGCTCGATATGCCGCATATCCGCATGCTGGAGATCGCGACCTTCTACACGATGTTCCAGCTCTCGCCGGTCGGCAAGAAGGCGCATGTGCAGGTCTGCGGCACCACGCCGTGCCGGCTGCGCGGCGCCGCCGATCTGATCGAGGTGTGCCAGCACCGCATCCATCACGATCCCTTCGAGTTGTCGAAGGACGGCAATTTCTCCTGGGAAGAGGTCGAGTGCCTCGGCTCCTGCGTGAACGCGCCGATGGTGCTGATCTGGAAGGACACCTATGAGGACCTGACCAAGGAGAGCTTCGGCAAGGTGCTCGATGGCTTCGCCGCCGGCAATCCACCGAAGCCCGGCCCGCAGAATGACCGTCAGTTTTCGGCGCCGCTGGGCGGCCCGACCACGCTGAAGGAAACCACCTGATGCGCGGCTTTCAGCGACAGGCGAGCGGAATGGGGAGGGCGGTGCCGATGAAGAACTGGCGCTACATCGCCCTGCACACTGCGGCCGCGGCCTGCTTCATCTTCCTGCTGCAGCGCTACGGGTTGAACGCCTCGCTGGAGACCAGCCTGTTGTGGGCCATCGTGTTCGGCGGCTGTGCCGCCGGGCTCGCTTACTCCCAAGCCAACCGTTGATGTTCGGAAAGTTTTGAGCATGCTCGCCGACAAGGACCGCATCTTCAAGAACCTCTACGGCCTCCATGATTGGGGCCTCGAGGGCGCGCGCAGCCGCGGTGCCTGGGACGGCACCAAGGGGATCATCGACAAGGGCCGCGACTGGATCATCAATGAGATGAAGGCGTCCGGCCTGCGCGGCCGCGGCGGGGCGGGCTTCCCGACCGGCATGAAATGGTCCTTCATGCCCAAGGAATCCAAGGACGGCCGTCCGAGCTACCTCGTCGTCAATGCGGACGAATCCGAGCCCGGCACGTGCAAGGACCGCGAGATCATGCGGCACGATCCGCATCTGCTCGTCGAGGGCTGCCTGCTCGCGAGCTTCGCGATGAACGCGAATGCCTGCTACATCTATGTCCGCGGTGAGTTCATCCGCGAGCGTGAGCATCTGCAGGCCGCGATCGACCAGGCCTATGACGCGAATCTTGTCGGCAAGGACAACATCAACGGCTGGCCGTTCGACATCTACGTTGCCCACGGCGCCGGCGCCTATATCTGCGGCGAGGAGACCGCGCTGCTCGAGAGCCTTGAGGGCAAGAAGGGCCAGCCGCGGCTGAAGCCGCCATTCCCGGCCAATGTCGGTCTCTATGGCTGCCCGACCACGGTGAACAACGTCGAGTCGATCGCGGTTGCGCCCGACATCCTGCGCCGCGGCGCCTCCTGGTTCGCCAGCATCGGCCGGCCCAACAATGTCGGCACCAAACTGTTCTGCATCTCCGGCCATGTCGAGCGCCCCTGCAACGTCGAAGAGGCGATGGGGATTCCGTTCAAGGAACTGATCGACAAGCATTGCGGCGGCATCCGCGGTGGCTGGGACAATCTAAAGGCGGTGATCCCCGGCGGTTCGTCGGTCCGCATGGTGCCGGCCGAGCAGATCATCGATACGCCGATGGACTTTGACAGCCTGAGCAAGCTGCGCTCCGGCCTCGGTACCGCGGCCGTGATCGTGATGGACAAGTCGACCGATTTGATCCGCGCGATCGCCCGGATATCCTATTTCTACAAGCACGAGAGCTGCGGCCAGTGCACGCCGTGCCGCGAGGGCACCGGGTGGATGTGGCGCGTGCTGACCCGGATGGCCGAGGGCCGCGCCCACAAGCGCGAGATCGACATGCTGCTGGAAGTCACCAAACAGATCGAAGGGCACACGATCTGCGCGCTTGGTGACGCGGCGGCCTGGCCGATCCAGGGCCTGATCGCGCATTTCCGTCACGAGATCGAAGAGCGCATCGACCAGTATTCGCACAAGGCCGATCTCGACGATCAGGGCGTTCGTGATCCCGTGCACATGGTGGCTGCGGAGTAATGGTAGCGATGTCGCAACAGGCCGCATGGTGGCAGAAATACGGGACGCTTGCGCAGATGGCGCAGGCGACCGTTGCGCTGCTAGGCTTTGTTGCAATCCTGCTGCAGATCAACGAAATCCGCACCGCCAACCGCGCCTCCAGCGCGCGCACGGTGTTTCTGGGCTACACCGACCTCGCGTTCAAGAATCCGAAATTCGCCTATCCGGACTACGATGCGATCAAGACCGGTAGCCGCGACGATCGAACCCAGTATGAGAGTTTTGTCTCGTACTTCCTTTATGCCTGCGAGGAGACCATTGCCGCGTTTGCCGACAAGCGCGAATGGCAGGCGTCGTGTGACTACGACCTGAGGCCCCATTTGCCGTTCCTTTGCGAGAAGAGCCGGGCGCAGCCCGCCTATCTCGCGACCTACGGCGCCGACACCCAGCAATGGGTGAAGACATCACTGCAAACCGCCAGCGTCGCACCACCCGACTGCAAGCTCGGAAAGACCTGAGACAGACATGACCAAGATCATCATCGATGGCAAAGAGATCGATGTGCCGCCGGACTACACGCTGCTGCAGGCGTGTGAGGCGGCCGGCGCCGAGATACCGCGCTTCTGCTATCACGAGCGGCTGTCGATCGCCGGCAATTGCCGGATGTGCCTCGTCGAGGTGAAGGGCGGCCCGAAGCCGGTCGCAAGCTGCGCCTGGGGCGTGCGTGACTGCCGTCCGGGCCCGAAGGGCGAGCCGCCGGAAATCTCGACCCGTTCGCCGATGGTGAAGAAGGCGCGCGAAGGCGTGATGGAGTTCCTGCTGATCAACCATCCGCTGGACTGCCCGATCTGCGATCAGGGCGGCGAGTGCGATCTGCAGGACCAGGCGATGGGCTACGGCGTCGACACCAGCCGCTTCGCCGAGAACAAGCGCGCGGTCGAGGACAAATATCTCGGCGCGCTGGTCAAGACCTCGATGAACCGCTGCATCCAGTGCACGCGCTGCGTCCGCTTCTCCGCCGAAGTCTGCGGGGCGCCCGAGATGGGCGCGACCGGCCGCGGCGAGGACATGGAGATCACCACCTATCTCGAATCGGCGCTGAGCTCGGAGCTGCAGGGCAACCTAGTCGACATCTGCCCGGTCGGCGCGCTGACCTCGAAACCCTACGCGTTCGCGGCGCGGCCATGGGAGCTCGGCAAGACGCAGTCGGTCGACGTCATGGACGGCGTCGGCTCGGCGATCCGGGTCGATACCCGCGGTCGTGAGGTGATGCGGATCCTGCCGCGCATCAATGAGGCCGTGAACGAGGAGTGGATCTCCGACAAGACCCGTCACGTCGTCGACGGCCTGCGCACGCAGCGGCTCGACCGCCCCTACATCAGAGAGAACGGCCAGCTCAGGCCGGCGTCGTGGCAGGAAGCCTTCGCGGCTGTTGCAGCCAAGGTCGGCCGTGGTGACGGCAAGCGGATCGGCGCCATTGCCGGCGATCTTGCTGCCGTCGAGGAAATGTTCGCGCTGAAGGAGCTGCTGGCGAAGTTCGGCTCGGCCAACCTCGCAGTGCAGGGCGGCGACGCGTTCGATGCCAAGGCCGGCCGCGGCTCCTACATCTTCAACCCGACCATTGCCGGGATCGACCAGGCGGATGCAGTCCTGATCATCGGTTCGCACCCGCGCAAGGAGGCCGCCGTGCTGAACGCGCGAATTCGTAAGCGCTGGCGCGCCGCCAACATCAAGGTCGGCCTGATCGGCACCAAGGCCGATTTCACCTATCCCCACGATTATCTCGGCGCAGGTACCGACACGCTCGCCGATCTCGTCGCCGGCAAACATTCCTTTGCCGACGTGCTGAAGAACGCCAAGAACCCGATCATCCTGGTCGGCGCCGGCGCCTATACAAGGCATGACGGCGCCGCGGTGCTGGCGCAGGCCGCGAAGCTCGCCATCGATGTCGGCGCGCTGAAGGACGGCTGGAACGGCTTTGCGGTGCTGCAGGACACGGCGTCGCGCGCCGGCGCGCTCGATATCGGCTTCTCGCCTTCGGCCGGCAGCCTGACCACGGCGCAGATGACGACCTTCGGCACGCTCGACGTGCTGTTCCTGCTCGGCGCCGACGAGATCAAGGCGCCGGACGGCACCTTCGTCGTCTATATCGGCACCCATGGCGACCGTGGCGCGCATCGCGCCGACGTCATCCTGCCGGGCGCGGCCTATACCGAGAAGGCCGGCATCTACGTCAACACCGAGGGCCGGGCGCAGCTGGCCAATCGCGCTGCGTTCCCGCCGGGCGAGGCCCGTGAGGACTGGGCGATCATCCGGGCGCTGTCGGATGTGGTCGGCAAGAAGCTGCCGTTCGATTCCATGCCGGCGCTGCGCCAGGCGATGTTCAAGACCACTCCGCATCTAATGCGACTCGACCAGATCGAAGCGGGCGCAGCCTCCGACGTCCAGGCGCTGGCGGCCAAGGGCGGCAGCGTCGACAAGGCGGCGTTCAAGCCGACCGTCGAGGATTTCTACCTGACCAACCCGATCGCGCGGGCCTCTGCCGTGATGGCGGAATGTTCGCGGCTGGCGTCGGGCCGAATGCTGACGGCGGCGGAGTGAGCGTGACCTGATGACCGAATTCTTCGCAAGCGCGTTCTGGACCGGCTTCCTCTGGCCGCTGATCATCATGGTCGCGGAAAGCCTGCTGCTGCTGGTCGTGCTGCTGATCGCCATCGCCTACATCCTGCTCGCCGACCGCAAGATCTGGGCGGCGGTGCAGATCCGCCGCGGCCCCAACGTCGTCGGCCCGTTCGGCCTGCTGCAATCCTTCGCCGACCTGCTGAAGTTCGTGCTCAAGGAGCCGGTTATTCCCGCCGGCTCCAACAAGGGCGTGTTCCTGCTGGCACCATTGGTCTCCTGCGTCCTCGCGCTCGCCGCCTGGGCGGTGATCCCGATGAATCTCGGTTGGGTGATCTCCGACATCAATGTTGGCGTGCTCTACATCTTCGCGATCTCGTCGCTGTCGATCTACGGCGTCATCATGGCCGGCTGGTCGTCGAACTCGAAATATCCGTTCCTGGCCGCGCTGCGCTCGGCGGCGCAGATGGTGTCCTACGAGGTCTCGATCGGCTTCGTGATCATCACCGTGCTGCTCTGCGTTGGTTCACTGAACCTGTCGGCGGTGGTGGAGGCGCAGAACACCCGCGGGCTCGCCAGCCTGATCGGCCTGCCACAGCTGACCATCCTGAACTGGTATGTCTGGCCGCTGTTCCCGATGTTCGTGGTGTTCTACGTCTCCGCGCTGGCCGAAACCAACCGTCCGCCGTTCGATCTCGTGGAAGCCGAATCCGAGCTGGTTGCGGGCTTCATGACCGAATATGGCTCGACGCCGTATCTGCTGTTCATGCTCGGCGAGTATGTTGCGATCACCACGATGTGCGCGCTGGCGACGATCATGTTCCTCGGCGGCTGGCTGCCGCCGGTGAACCTGCCGCCGTTCAACTGGATCCCGGGGATCATCTGGTTCGCGCTGAAAGTGTTCTTCATGTTCTTCATGTTCGCGATGGCGAAGGCGATCGTGCCGCGCTACCGCTACGATCAATTGATGCGGCTCGGCTGGAAGGTGTTCCTGCCGCTGTCGCTGGCAATGGTGGTGATCGTGGCCGGTGTGCTGCAGTTCACCGGCATCGCGCCAAAGTGAGGCCGTCATGAGTGTCAACATCAACGCAACAGCCCGCTCGCTTCTGCTGTCGGAATTCGTATCGGCGTTCATCCTCGCCATGCGCTATTTCTTTAAGCCGAAGCCGACGCTGAACTATCCCTTCGAGAAGGGCCCGATCTCGCCGCGGTTCCGCGGCGAGCACGCGCTGCGCCGCTATCCCAATGGGGAAGAGCGCTGCATCGCCTGCAAGCTGTGCGAGGCGATCTGCCCGGCGCAGGCGATCACGATCGAGGCCGGCCCGCGCCGCAACGACGGCACCCGCCGCACGGTGCGTTACGACATTGACATGGTGAAGTGCATCTATTGCGGCCTGTGCCAGGAGGCCTGCCCGGTGGATGCCATCGTCGAGGGACCGAATTTCGAATTCGCGACCGAGACCCGCGAGGAACTGTTCTATGACAAGGCGAAACTGCTCGCCAATGGCGACCGCTGGGAGCGCGACATTGCAAAGTCGATCGAACTCGACGCGCCGTACCGGTGAGGTGAGGGCATGATCGTTCCCAGCCACATTCCGTCATTCCGGGGCACGCGCAGCGTGAACCCGGAATCTCGCGCCGTAACCTCTAGATTCCGGGTTCGCGGACTGCGTCCGCGCCCCGGAATGACGGGGAAAAACCGATGATTGTTCCGGCGCTGTTCTTCTATCTGTTTGCTGCCGCCTGCGTGGCGTCGGCGGTCATGGTGATTGTCTCGCGTAATCCCGTGCACTCGGTGCTGTACCTGATCCTGGCGTTCGTCAACGCCTCGGGCCTGTTCGTGCTGATGGGCGCGGAATTCCTCGGCATGATGCTGATCGTGGTCTATGTCGGCGCGGTCGCCGTCCTGTTCCTGTTCGTGATCATGATGCTCGACGTCGACTTCGTCGAGCTGCGCGAAGGCTTCATCCAGTATTTGCCGGTCGGCATCGTGATCGGCGGCATCTTCATGTTCGAGCTGCTGCTCGTGGTCGGCGCCTGGGTGATCAACCCGTCGGTGACCAAGTCGATCACGGCTGCGATCCCGACCAATGTCAGCAACACCGAGGCGCTCGGCCTCGTGCTCTACACCAAGTACATTCACTACTTCCAGCTCGCCGGCATGGTGCTGCTGGTTGCCATGATCGGCGCCATCGTGCTGACGCTGCGTCACAAGGTGAACGTCAAGCGGCAGAACATCAACGTGCAGAACGCGCGCACGCCCGAGATCGCGATGGCATTGCGCAAGGTGGCGTCGGGGCAGGGACTGCAGGATGCCGATGCGGCGGAGTGGGTGAAATGACGATCGGGCTCGGGCACTATCTTGCGGTCGGCGCGATCCTGTTCACGCTCGGGATCCTCGGCATATTCCTCAACCGCAAGAACATCATCGTCATTCTGATGTCGATCGAGCTGATCCTGCTCTCGGTCAACATCAATCTGGTGGCGTTCTCGACCTTCCTCGGCGACATCGTCGGCCAGGTGTTTGCGCTGCTGGTGCTGACGGTGGCGGCGGCCGAGGCCGCGATCGGTCTTGCCGTGCTGGTCGTGTATTTCCGCAACCGCGGTTCGATCGCGGTTGAAGACGTCAATCTGATGAAGGGCTAGGCGCAGCTATGGTTCAGGCAATCGTATTCCTGCCGCTGCTCGGCGCCATCCTTGCGGGGATCATCTCGCTGGTCGGTGCGCATGCGCGCAACCCGAGCGGCGACACCGTCGAGCATCACGATGACGCGCATGGCGACGCCCATGCGTCCGCGGCTCATGACGATCATGGTGACGACCACGGCCACGACGACCACCATGTCTCCGAGCCGCCGGCTTCCGGCTCCCGGCTGGCCGAGCTGATCACCACCGGCCTGCTGTTCGTGTCGGCCGCGCTGTCGTGGATCACGCTGGTCGATGTCGGCTTCATGCACAATGACGCCCGCGTCGTGCTGCTGCCCTGGATCAATTCGGGCGATCTGCAAGTGGCCTGGACGCTGCGGGTCGACACGCTGACCGCGGTCATGCTGGTCGTGGTCAACACGGTGTCCGCGCTCGTCCATCTCTATTCCATCGGCTACATGGATGAGGATCCGAACCGGCCGCGCTTCTTCGGCTATCTCAGCCTGTTCACCTTCGCGATGCTGATGCTGGTGACGTCTGACAACCTCGTGCAGATGTTCTTCGGCTGGGAGGGCGTCGGTCTGGCAAGCTACCTCCTGATCGGATTCTGGTACCAGAAGCCGTCGGCGAATGCGGCGGCGATCAAGGCCTTCGTGGTCAACCGCGTCGGCGATTTCGGCTTCGCGCTCGGCATCTTCTCGATCTTCGCGCTGGTCGGCTCGACCGATTTCGACACCATCTTCCACGCCGCGCCGGGCTTGACCGGCAAGACCATCGACTTCTTTGGCTGGCATCCCGACGCGCTGACCTTGACCTGCCTCTTGCTGTTCATGGGCGCGATGGGCAAGTCGGCGCAGTTCCTGCTGCACACCTGGTTGCCGGACGCGATGGAAGGCCCGACGCCGGTGTCGGCGCTGATCCACGCCGCGACCATGGTCACCGCCGGCGTCTTCATGGTGGCGCGGCTGTCGCCGCTGTTCGAGCTGTCGCCGACCGCGCAGGCGGTGGTGATGTTCTTCGGCGCGACCACGGCGTTCTTCGCCGCCACGATCGGCCTGGTGCAGAACGACATCAAGCGCATCGTCGCCTACTCGACCTGTTCGCAGCTCGGCTACATGTTCGTGGCGATGGGAGCGGGGGCCTATTCGGTCGGCATGTTCCATCTGTTCACGCACGCCTTCTTCAAGGCGCTGTTGTTTTTGGGTTCCGGTTCGGTGATCTACGCGATGCATCACGAGCAGGACATCCGCAACATGGGCGGCTTGTGGCGCAAGATCCCGTACACCTTCACGGTGATGTGCATCGGCACGCTGGCGCTGACCGGCTTCCCGCTGTTCGCCGGCTACTTCTCCAAGGACGCGATCATCGAGGCGGCCTATGCCTCGCACAACCCGTTCGGGGTCTATGCCTATCTGCTGACGATCGCGGCCGCCGGCCTGACCTCGTTCTATTCCTGGCGCCTGATCTTCAAGACCTTCTTCGGCGAGCCGCACGACCAGAAGCACTACGATGCGGCGCATGAGAGCCCGATATGGATGCTGGTCCCGATCGGCGTGCTCGCCGCGGGCTCGATCCTGGCCGGCCTGCCGTTCAAGGAGCTGTTCGCTAGCCCGCATGGTGTCGAGGAGTTCTTCCGCGAGTCCGTCAAGATGAACCCGCATATCCTCGAGGACATGGAGAATATGCCGAGCTGGCTCGCGCCGCTGCCCACCGTCATGATGCTGCTCGGCCTGTTCGTCTCCTACATGTTCTACATCCGCAGGCCGTATTTGCCGGTCGAGCTCGCGAACCAGCAGCCGATGCTGTACCAGTTCCTGCTCAACAAATGGTACTTCGACGAGCTGTACGATTTCATCTTCGTGCGCCCGGCCAAGTGGCTCGGCTACCAGCTCTGGAAGAAGGGCGACGGCTTCGTGATCGACGGCTTCGGCCCCGACGGCGTCTCGGCCCGCGTGCTCGACATCACCCGCAACGTCGTCAAGCTGCAGACCGGCTACCTCTATCACTACGCGTTCGCGATGCTGATCGGGGCTGCCGGATTGATCACCTGGTTCATGTTCGGCTTGGGAGGCCAGTAATGACAACCTGGCCCATCCTTTCGGTCCTCACGTTCCTGCCGGCCCTCGGCGCGGCTCTCGTTTACCTGCTGGCAAGGGGCGGCGACGAGGCGGCCAACCGCACGGCGCGCTGGATCTCGCTGTGGACGACGCTGATCACCTTCGTGGTCTCGCTGATCGTGGTTGCGCGCTTCGATCCGGCGCAGGCCGACTTCCAGTTCGTCGAGAAGGCGAACTGGCTCGCCACCGGCATCACCTACCACATGGGCGTCGACGGCATTTCGCTGCCGCTGATCATCCTGACGACAGCGATCATGCCGTTCTGCATCGTCGCGAGCTGGAAGGCGATCACGACCCGCGTCAGCGAATACATGATGGCGTTCCTGATCCTGGAAACGCTGATGATCGGCACCTTCTCGGCGCTCGACCTCGTGTTGTTCTATCTGTTCTTCGAGGGCGGCCTGATCCCGATGTTCCTGATCATCGGCGTCTGGGGCGGTCCGCGCCGGGTCTACGCGTCCTTCAAGTTCTTCCTCTACACCTTCCTCGGCTCGGTCCTGATGCTGCTCGCCATCATGGCGCTGTACTGGACCGCCGGGACGACCGACATCCCGACGCTGATGCACACCGCGGTGCCGCGGTCGTTGCAGACCTGGGCGTGGCTGGCCTTCTTCGCTTCGTTCGCGGTGAAGATGCCGATGTGGCCGGTGCACACCTGGTTGCCGGACGCGCACGTCGAAGCGCCGACCGCGGGCTCGGTGATCCTGGCCGCGATCCTGCTGAAGATGGGCGGCTACGGCTTCCTGCGCTTCTCGCTGCCGATGTTCCCGCTGGCCTCGCACGACTTCGCGCCGTTCGTGTTCGCGCTCTCGGTTATCGCCATCATCTACACCTCGCTGGTGGCGCTGATGCAGGAGGACATGAAGAAGTTGATCGCGTACTCTTCGGTCGCGCATATGGGCTTCGTCACCATGGGCATCTTCGCGGTGACGACGCAGGGCGTCGCCGGCGGTATGTTCCAGATGATCTCGCACGGCATCGTCTCCGGCGCGCTGTTCCTCTGCGTCGGCATCGTCTACGACCGCATGCACACCCGCGAAATCGCCGCCTATGGCGGGCTGGTGAACCGGATGCCGCTCTATGCGCTGGTGTTCATGGTCTTCACCATGGCCAATGTCGGTCTGCCCGGCACCAGCGGATTCGTCGGCGAATTCATGACGCTGCTCGGCACCTTCAAGGTGTCGCTGCCGACGGTGTTCTTCGCCACCACGGGCGTGATCCTGTCGGCGTGCTATGCGCTGTGGCTCTACCGCAAGGTGGTGTTCGGTGCGCTGGTCAAGCCGTCGCTGATGTCGATGAAGGATCTCACCTTCCGCGAAGGCCTGACGCTATTCCCGCTGGTTGCCCTGACCATCCTGTTCGGCGTCTATCCGAAGCCGGTGCTCGACATGTCGGCGGCCTCGGTCCAGCAGCTCGTCAATAATTACAATACTGCCGTGACTGCCGTGAAGGCAGCCGCGCTGGTCCAATAAGGCCTTAGCCCATGAGCTTTTCCAGTGCAGGTTATCAGTTGCAGCCGGTGCTGCCGGAGCTGGTGCTCGCGGTCGGCGCCATGGTGCTGTTGATGATCGGAGCCTATCGCGGGCAGGGGACGGCGCGGCTCGTCACCACGCTTGCGGTGCTGCTGCTGGTCGTGACCGGCGTGCTGGAGCTGACGCTGCCGGCCGGCAAGCTCGTCACCTTCGGCGGCAGCTTCATCGTCGACGATTTCGCCCGTTTCCTGAAGCTCCTCGCTTTGATCGGCTCGGGCGTGACCCTGATCCTGGCGACCGAGTTCCTGTCCAATCCGTCGCAGCGGATCTTCGAATTTTCGATCCTGGTGCTGCTGTCGACGCTCGGTATGCTGGTGCTGATCTCGGCCGGCGACCTGATCACACTCTATCTCGGTCTCGAGCTGATGAGCCTCGCGCTCTATGTCGTCGCCGCGAGCGCGCGCGACAACGCCAAGTCCAGCGAGGCCGGCCTGAAGTATTTCGTGCTCGGCGCGCTGTCGTCGGGCATGCTGCTCTATGGCGCATCGCTGATCTACGGCTTCACCGGCACGGTCAACTTCGCCGGCATCGCCGCGGCTGCGACGTCGGGCAGCATCGGCATCGTCTTCGGCCTGGTTTTCCTGCTCGCCGGCCTCTGCTTCAAGGTCTCGGCGGTGCCGTTCCACATGTGGACGCCCGACGTCTATGAGGGCGCTCCGACCCCGGTGACGGCGTTCTTTGCCTCAGCGCCAAAGGTCGCGGCGCTTGCCGTGTTCACCCGGGTGACGCTGACCGCGTTCCCGGGGATCGTCACCCAGTGGCAGCAGATTCTGGTGTTCGTGGCGATCGCCTCGATGGCGCTGGGCTCGTTCGCCGCGATCGGCCAGACCAACATCAAGCGCCTGATGGCCTATTCGTCGATCGGCCACATGGGTTTTGCCCTGGTCGGCCTTGCCGCCGGCACGGTCGAGGGCGCGCAGGGTGTGCTGGTCTATATCGCGATCTATGTCGCGATGACGCTCGGCACCTTCTCGATCATCCTCGCCATGAAGCGCAACGGCCATGCAGTCGAGCAGATCAGCGATTTCGCCGGTCTGTCCCGCACCAATCCGCTGCTCGCCTTTGTCTTCGCGATGTTCCTATTCTCGCTCGCCGGCGTGCCGCCGCTCGCCGGATTCTTCGGCAAATGGTACGTCTTCGTCGCGGCGATCAAGGCCAACCTGTTCACGCTCGCCGTCATCGGCGTGCTGACCAGCGTGGTCGGCGCGTTCTACTATCTGTCGATCGTCAAGGTGATGTATTTCGATCAGCCGCTTGCCAAGCTCGATCCGATGCGCCTCGAGCTGCGCACCGTGCTGGCGGTTGCGGGCATCTTCAACATCTTCTTCTTCGCCTATCCGGGGCCGCTGGTCAGCATGGCCTCGGCGGCGGCGAAGTCACTATTCTAGATGGTATTTACTCTCGGATCCCGAGCCACAACGGCGGGCTACAAGCTCGCAGCCTTCGACCAGATCGGCTCGACCAATGCCGAGGCAATGCTGCGTGCGCGCGAGGGCGAGCGCGGGCCGATGTGGTTCGTGACGCCGGAGCAAACCGCGGGACGAGGCCGGCGGCAGCGGGCGTGGATGGCGCCGCGCGGCAATCTCGCCAGCAGCGTTCTTGAGGTGATGGACGTTCAGCCCGCGGTGGCGGCAACGCTCGGCTTTGCGGCCGGGCTGTCGCTGGAGGCCGCGTTGCAGAGGGTTAGTATCGAGGCCGCACTGCGGCTTGGGCCGGGCAGCCCGAAATATATGTTGAAGTGGCCAAACGATGTGCTGGCCGACGGCAAGAAGCTCTCGGGCATCCTGCTCGAGGCCGAGACGATCGGCGACCGGCTGGCCGTGGTCGTCGGCATCGGCACCAATGTCGTCGCCGCGCCCGAGGGGACGCCGACGCCGGCCGTGTCGCTGGCGGCGCTCGGCGTCCAGATCGGGGCGGAGGAGCTGTTTGGGGCGCTGTCGAACGCCTGGGTCGAATTCCGTGGTATCTGGGACAATGGCCGCGGCTTCGCGGACATCCGTCGTCTCTGGCTGGAGCGCGCCGCGGGCCTCGGCGACAAGGTCGCGATCCTGACCGGCAATGCGGCGCTGGAAGGCACGTTCGACACGATTGACGACACTGGCTGCCTGATCGTCCGCACCGCGGACGGCCGGCGGATGCCGGTGACGGCCGGCGAGGTCTATTTCGGCAGCGCAGCCTCGATGAGGACGACCTGATGGCGCGACCCGACGAATTGACCTTTGCGCCGCTCGGCGGCGTCGGCGAGATCGGCATGAACCTGTCGATCTACGGCCTTGGTAACCGCAACCAGCGGTCCTGGCTCGCGGTCGATCTCGGCGTCTCCTTTGGTGACGAGGAGCATCTGCCGGGCATCGACCTTATCATGCCGGATATCCGCTTCCTCGAGAAGGAGCGCAACAATCTGATGGGCCTGGTGCTAACGCACGCCCATGAGGATCACTTCGGCGCCATCATCGACCTCTGGCCGAAGCTGCGGTGCAAGATCTACGCGACCAAGTTCAGCGCGGCGCTGTTCGAGGCCAAATGCGCCTCCGAGCGCAATCCGCCGAAAATCCCTGTCACTGTGATCCCGTCCGGCGGCCGGGTCGATATCGGACCGTTCAACGTCGAGTTCATCCCGGTCGCGCATTCGATTCCGGAATCGCACGCGCTGGCGATCAGGACCGAGGTCGGCACGGTGCTGCACACCGGCGACTGGAAGATCGACCCGACCCCGATCATCGGCGTGCCGACCGACGAGCGGCGCTTACGCGAAATCGGCGACGAAGGCGTGCTGGCGCTGGTCGGCGATTCCACCAATGCGGTGCGCGACGGACGTTCGCCGTCGGAGACCGAGGTTGCCGCCACCATCAAGAAGCTGGTCGGCGCGGCCAAGGGCCGGGTCGCCGTCACCACCTTCGCCTCAAACGTCGCCCGCATGAGGGCGGTGGCGGATGCCGCCAACGCCGTCGGTCGCGAGGTGGTCGTGGTCGGCCGCGCCATGGAGCGCATGGTGCTGGTGGCCCGCGAGTGCGGCTATCTCGACGCCTCGCATAAGTTCCGCAGCACCGATCACTACGGGCATTTTCCCGCCGACAAGGTGCTGGCGCTTTGCACCGGCAGCCAGGGCGAGCCGCGCGCGGCGCTGGCCCGGATCGCCAATGACGACCATCCGCAGGTCACGCTCAACAAGGGCGATACCGTGATCTTCTCTTCGCGCACCATTCCCGGCAACGAGAAGGCGGTCGGCGGCATCATCAACGGGCTGGTGATGCAAGGCATCGAGATCATCACCGACCGCGATCACCTCGTGCATGTCTCCGGCCATCCGCGCCGCGACGAATTGCGCGACATGATCTCCTGGGTGCGGCCGCAGCTCCTGATCCCCGTGCATGGCGAGGCGCTGCATCTTGCCGAGCACGCCAAGCTTGCGCGCGCCGCCGGTGTGCCGAAGGTGCTGGTTTGCCGCAATGGCGATCTGGTCAAGCTCGGCCCCGGCGATCCCGGCATCATCGGCGAAGTGCCCTCCGGGCGGCTCTACAAGGATGGAACCATCCTGGAGGACTCCAAGTCGCGCGCCGTGGTGGAGCGGCGGCGGATGGGCTTTGCCGGCGTTGCCTTCATCGCCTTCGCCGTGACCGACAAGGGCGAGCTTGTTGACGATCCCGAGGTTGATCTCGTCGGCATGCCGGAGAAGAATAGCGAAGGCGAGCCGCTCGACGACATCGTGTTCGATGCTGTCGTGTCGACGATTGAGGGCCTGCCGAAGGCGCGGCGGCGCGATCCGGACGCGATGGCGGAATCGGTGCGTCGCACGGTGCGGTCGGTGCTGAACGAGCAATGGGGCAAGAAGCCGATCTGCCTCGTGCACGTTCTGACGGTCTGACGCGGGCTCAAAAAAGCTCGCGCAACGACACAAGGGAGAGAAGCATGATGGGCCGGCTCAATCATGTCGCGATTGCGGTCAAGGACGCCAGGAAGGCCGCGAAGATTTACGGCTCCGCGTTCAATGCCGAGATTTCCGACGCCGTGCCGCTGCCGGAACACGGCGTCGTCACCGTGTTCGTGACGCTGCCCAACACCAAGATCGAGTTCATCGAGCCGCTCGGCGAGGCCTCGCCGATCGCGAAGTTCGTCGAACGCAACGCCGACGGCGGCATCCACCATATCTGCTACGATGTCCCCGATATCATCGCCACCCGCGATCGGCTGATCGCCGACGGCGCGCGGGTGCTCGGCGACGGCCAGCCGAAGATCGGCGCCCACGGCAAGCCGGTGTTGTTCTTCCATCCCAAGGATTTTTCGGGCGCCTTGGTCGAGATCGAGCAGGCCTGAACCGCATGGTTTACCTGATCTCCACCGGGCTTGCGATCTACTTCGTGCTGTGGTGGCTCGTGCTGTTCCTGACGCTGCCGTTCGGCGTGCGCAGCCAGCATGAAGACGGCGTCGGAGCGCCCGGCACCGATCCCGGCGCGCCGATCCTGGCGCGGATGGGACCCAAGCTGATCTGGACCACGCTGATCTCGGCCGTGATCTTTGCGGTCGGGATGTGGGCCTATTACGCCGGCTATCTCTCGGTCGAACGTTTGTCGAAACTGATGGGGATGCCGTTTTAGAATCGACTTTAAGTATTCGGAGGAGATGAATGAATTTCCAGCGGATCGCGATCGTTCTCTTCGTGCTGCTTGCCGCCGGCCTGGCCGGATCGTTCTATTTCTCCTGGAAGACGCTGACGCGGCTGCGCACCGTGCAGGCCTTTGTCGAGAGCTCCGTCTTTGCCGACGCAGTCGCTGCCTGCGAGCGGGCGCCGAGCAGCACGCCGTTCAAATGGAGTGGCAATACCGCCGTGATCGGACTCAGCTCGGTCAAGCTCGACAAGAACATTGTCAGCGCGAGTTACACGCTGGTCGCCGACAGCGTTTATTGCGACTATGATCCGGTCGGGAAGCGGGCCTATATCGGCTCGAATTTCCTGGAACGGGAGTGAGGATCAACCTCGTCCCGTGAGTGTGGGGAGACGAAAAAGATGAACCTGCAGGCGCAACCAAGCTCCTCCGGGCAGGGCCAGTATCGAATCCTGCGGGAAGCCGATCTTCGCGATTATCTGGCGGGACTACCTCCCGTCGCCGCGCAACTCGGCGGCGTACCAGCTGGCTGGTCGATCAGCGAGGTCGGTGACGGCAACCTCAATCTCGTCTTTATCGTCAAGGGGACCAGCGGCGGCATCGCCGTCAAGCAGGCGCTGCCCTATGTGCGGCTGGTCGGCGAGAGCTGGCCGCTGCCGCTGTCGCGCGCCCATTACGAGCATCTGGCGCTGGTGCATCATGCACGCCTGACGCCGAAGCTGGTGCCGGCGATCCTGCATCATGATAACCCGCTCGCGCTGACCGCGATGGAGTTGCTCGAGCCGCACATCATCATGCGCAAGGGACTGATCGGCGGTATCGCTTATCCGCGCTTCGTCGAGGATATCTCGACCTTCATGGCGCAGACGCTGTTCTTCTCGTCCGATCTGGCGCTGTCGGCCGCCGAGAAGAAGGAGGGGATCGCCGATTTCGCCGGCAACCACGCGCTCTGCAAGATCACCGAGGATTTGATCTTCACCGACCCCTATCGCGTCGCCGAACAGAACCGATGGACCGCGCCCTGGCTCGACACGATTGCGGCCGCCTTCCGCGAGGACCTCGACCTGCATGTCGCGATCTCAAGGCTGAAGCTGAAATTCATGGCAAGCCCGGAGGCGCTGATCCATGGCGATTTGCATACCGGCTCGATCATGGTCACCGTAACAGAAACCAAGGTGATCGACCCCGAATTCGCGTTCTACGGCCCCATGGGGTTCGATATCGGCGCCGTCATCGGCAATCTCATCATGGCCTATCTGGCCTCCGCAGGGCACGAGCGCTCGCCCGGCGATCGTGCCGCGTTCGAGGCCTGGCTGCTGGAGACGATCGAGGGCGTTTGGACTGAGTTTTCCCGGAAATTCCTCGCGCTGTGGCGCAGCGAGGGGAAGGGCGACGCCTATCCAGTCTCGCTGTTCACGGGCGAGGCGGGCGCCGCGCGGCTGGAGACGGAGCGGCAGGCCTATATGGCGCGGCTGTTCCAGGACACGGTCGGGTTTGCCGCGGCAAAAACCATCCGGCGCATTCTCGGCCTCGCGCATAATCTCGATTTCGAGGCGATCGCCGACGAGAAGCAGCGCGCGATCTGCGAGGCGCGGAGTCTGAGGCTCGTGCGCACCATGATGCTCGACACGCCGTCATTCACGACCATCGGCGTGGTGACAAGAGCGGCGCGCGAGGTGCGCGATTGGCAGCCTGATTTCGCAAATCCATAGGATGGGTAGAGCGCAGCGAAACCCATCATTCTTCCCACGGCGAGATCGATGGGCTCTACTCATCCTGTGATTTATTCGCTTTTTCCGAAGTTACTCTTGACGTGCACCCCAACTCACCGGTTTAATGCCGCCGTCTCACCCGATTGAGGGGCGCTCGCGATCGTCACGGACGTTGCGGTGAGATGCGGTGGCCGCTGAATGCGCAACTGACGAGAGCGCGTGAGGCGGACGGTGAAGTCGTGTGGACTATATTTTGGTCTTCGGTGAAATACGCCGAAGCCAAGAAAACCCTTCAAAACAAGGATTTCTGCGCTAGCCTGATGCATGGTATTTCTGCGGGTTTCGCCATTTCCAGGGCCCGGCCCAAGGCCCGGTCCTAAACCCATTAGGACAGAAACCATGAGCGATATCACCACCGAGCCCGCCACCCAAGCGCATGCGCAATGGCAGCGTGATCCTCACCGATCGGCATTGCGAGAAGCGGGGCGATAGGCGGGTGAAGGTTTATGACCTCAAATGCCCGGGCCTTTACGTCAGCGTCATCCCGTCCGGCGTGGCAACCTTCAATTTCAAGTTCACCGACCGGACCACGGGCAAGCAGCGCACCAAATGGCTCGGCCTCTATAACCCCGAGTTCACGGTCGAGAATGCCCGCACCGCCGTCTATGCCCTGAAAAACCGGATCGGCAACGGCGAGAACGTTGCCGAGACGCTGCGCCAGCATAAGGCCCAGCGGGCAAGACAGGGCAAGACCGTCGACGAGATCATCGAGGAGCGGATCGAATGGATGAAAACGCCCGTTCGCAAGGCGGACGGCGAACTGCGCCCCCGGATCGAAAGCTGGGAAAATGTCGCGCGCCATTTGCGGAGCTTCCTCAGCCCCCGGCTGGGCAAGAAGCTCGCCAGCGAAGTCACCAAGCACGACATTGCAACGCTCTCGAACGACATCGTTGCCGGTAGGCACGGCGGGAAGGCCTTCGTGAGCAATGCCCGCCATATGCGCCGTGCCGCCTCTGGCCTATTCAATTGGGCGGCCGAAGCGGGCCGCGACTACGTCACCGCCAGCCCCTGCATTAATCTGCCGAAGCTTGACGAGGAGCATCCGCGCGACCGTGTCCTGACCGAGGACGAGATCAGGACGCTCTGGCACGGTCTCGACCGTGAGGACCCGCCGTGGGACCGCAAGACGCGGCTGGCGATCAAGTTCGCGCTGACGACCATGCTGCGTTCGGGCGAGATGCTGCCGATCCACCGCGACGAACTGAATGCCGAGAACGGCACCGTCGACGTCCCGGCGCGCCGGGTCAAGAAACGGCGCGTGATCAACCAGCCGTTATCTGATCTCGCGCTGGAGATCATCAAGGAGGCGATGGGGAATTACGAATATGCCTTCACGGGCCGGTTCGGAGACGCGCCGCTGTCGCGCCTCGCGATGTCAGGCGCGCTGAGGGGCACGATGATGACGAGGAACGGCAAACGGGTTACCCGCACACCGGGCATCTGCGAACTGCTCGGGCTCGCGCCGTTCACGCCGCACGACCTGCGGCGGACGGCGGCGACGATGTGCGGTGAGCTCGGCCTGTCGGAGGTTGGCATCTCGCTCTGCCTCGACCATCAGGCGAGCAAGGACGAGAACGGCAAGCCGCTCCCTTCGGTCACCCGAAGGTCTACAACCTCGCCACGCGCATCCGGGTAGCGAAGAAGCGCGAGGTCCTCGATGCGTGGGCTATCGAGCTTCGGCCGATCATCGGGGAGGCTGCGGCAACCGGACTGCCTCTAGCCGCTTGACGTTGCCACGCTCGCGAATTCGTCCAAGGTCACTGTACGTCGCTATAGGCCCCCGGTTCTGTCCGTATTCAGGGCAATTGTCCTAATTTGAATCCGGGAGCGTCCTAATTCGCTAACGACCACGTTGGTTTTTTTTGGCATGTGAGCTGTATTGACCAGTAGCTCCGGGAACAAGGCGAGCATGCTGGTTCCATCACCCGCCCGTCCTGGCGTTACCGGTGACTGAGAGTGTTGCGCTCTCGCCAGAGCTAAGGCGAGCATCGATGTCTCAAGCCCAATCGTCGCCGGTCTGCCCGCAGTGCCATGAGACAATGAGGCGTATGCTCGATAAGGAATCGGGCGCGCGCAAGCTACGCTGCATCGATTGCGATCAGCCTGATCCAATGCAAAGCGCAGATGCACAAGCTTGGCTCAACGGCGAACTCGGCTCTGCGAAGTAAGGCCGCCTCAACTGGCCGCCTCTTGGAACACGCCAGAATCAAAAAGGGCCGCATTGGCGCGACCCTACCGGTAAATCTGAAAAAGAGTTCTGATGAAATAAAACTAGCCCCGGCAACAGTTAGATTAAAGTTTTCCACAGCAATGTGGATTCCGGAATATTACCGTCCGTGGTGCTGACCCGTTCTGTGAGGCCCGGCTTCACTTCACGCTGACGAAGCCGAGGTCACTGATCCAGCAGGTGGCCCGACTTGGCGACCCGATGCTTAGCAAGTGGTATTCGTTCCGGCCGAAGAACAAACTGGTAGCCCCATTAGTATTTTATGGACTCATAAAAATTACTGATGTTTCCGGGCTGCCTTTTGGCGAGCGCGGCGCGGCGAAGATCAATCGCGACCTCGGTCCGACCGAGCGCCCTTCCTATCTCCCTTGGATGAATTTCGGCGGCCCCCATCATTAAAAGCCGCGCGTCGTCTCCGGGAGACCATCGCCTGAATCGTTGGCTTGCCAAGGATGCACCTCATCGATTGCGAGAAGCTTCGGGCGTTTCTCCAGTGGGGAACTTCTCGCCCGCACTAGGGCAGACCGGCCCCAGCGCCGGGGCTGGCGAGCACCGGGGCCGTGTGTGGGAATGCTGCTCGCGCCTAAGCAGCATCCATTTCCAGTTGATCACAGATAGCCATGCCCGGCCGGTCAATTTTGACCACCATCCCAATTTGCCAGAGCGAGTTTCCGAACAAGGACAGCACCGCTCGGGCCGAGGCCTAACGGGGTGATCAGTCCGGCTGCTCGGTGCGGATTGGCAACAACCTTGATAATCCAGCGCGTCGGGGTGCTCGACTCAACTTCCATGACCGAATGAACCAATCCCGCGACGAGCGATCCCTTTACGATCAAGGTTGCTTTTTGGCGGCGATGTTGATGATACCGATAGCGCCGCGCGAGTTTTCGATCAGATGTCTCGAACGTGTGCATATAGACCAAGCTGCACCACGCGAAACGGTTCCGCGATGACCCGCTGGGGAATACTATTCGTGAAGCTCCGACAATCAGCGCGCAACATTCGGCGGCTTAATTAACCTCCTTGGTCATCAGCTGGACCTCACCGGAACATCCGGCCGTCAGCGAAGGTTCGATAC
>NZ_JYMU01000033.1:0-8400 GCF_000938235.1 Bradyrhizobium sp. LTSPM299 | reverse complement strand
GGATCTGATAACGGCTTCCAGCAGAACAATGAATTTCTCTGAGAGCATCGGCGTCGCCTCATGATGAGGATTTGACCACTTGTTTAGCTCAGACTGCTCGTGGTGCGTGTGAGCTGGATCACAATGATCGAACCCCGTTGTTCGACACCATCAACGCTAGGCCCCATCTGTTGCGGGACGACTTCGCGTTCGGAGAAAATGGTTTCGTGGCCGCCGGCCGGCTCAAAGAGGGGCCTGACATCGGCGGGTGTCGACATGAAGCGGCGCCGACGATTGCACCGGAAGCGTGACCGGCAGCGGCTGGTGACACACGCCCGGCAGCCACGGCGATCGGTAACTGCGAATTAACTCGTCGGGGTCACCTTCACTACGACCTTCTGGATTGAGCTACAGCCGTCGCTGGGAATCCCCCGCGGCGGCTTTTTCGTAGGATCCCCGAGATGGACTATCCGGCCTTCACTGGCGAAAGCCTCACGATGATGTACGCGGCCGTTCGCGGTGCGCTGGCTGCCGATGATGCAGCGGAGCGCGTCGGCGCCGAACCGAAGTTCAAGGTGCGGGACACATCGGAGTGGAAGAAACACGCGGCCGATCTGGAGGCCGAGATGCTGAGACGCGGGATGCTCTTCGAGGTGATCGATTGGTTCGAGGGGCAGGACTCGTTTCCCTTCGACAAATAGGTCGCCTCTTGCTCACCCACCTTTATGCGGTGCTTGTGGCATCGGCTGAGGACATTCGCGGCACATGCCCGCCGACTGTCTCGCTAGTCCCTAAAAGATACGCCGCCGGGCTCGAAATGAGCTGTCCCGACGGCGCCTACCGCTCTGGGCCCCTGAAATCCCCAGCATCCTGTAACCTAGCACGCGCAGCGCAGGGCAAATGTGAACTGGTTCACAATCCGCATTCGGGGCGAGGTGGCTCGATCCTTGCTTCGCTACCGTCGGCCCAGGAAGCCCCCCAGCCGATCGGGCCTGTTCCAACCTAACCTTTGTCCGGCGCGGCATTTTACCCGGTGACGCGCCGGGCCCTTTTTGTGGGCGCAATTCGCGGGCCCTGACGGCGCGCTTGCGCCGCCTCTACAGCGGCCCCGCAGAAGCGCGCGACTGCGCGGGCTTGCCGTTCGCCCCGGTGATCGCGGAGCTGCAGGCGGCCGGCGTAACGAGCCTGCGGGCCGCGGCTGGCCTCAACGAGCGAGGCATGCCCACGGCCCGGGGCAGCGGCGAGTGGTCAGCGGTGCAGCTGTGGCGCGTGCTGGAGCGCTTCGCAGAGCAAACTTAGTCGCCCCGCCGCGCATTGACGTCCGTGATCCCCGGTGTCCATCATCCCCCCTTTGGACGGTGCGGTCCCAGGAGTAGCAGCCATGTTGCAGAACTTCGTGGCAGGACTTGTCTTGGTCGTTTTGATTCTGATGGGCTTAACAGTCTACGCCCAGGACCACCACGAATGCCTGCGTGGGCACATAATCAAAACCCTGCAGCCCTGCGGATCCGAGAGCCCTTCAGTGTAGTGCGGTGGGGCATCAATGAGGCCCCGCGTGGGCCTCGCCGAGGGAAAGTCAGCTTTGCGAACAGGAGCTCGGGCTTTTATGGCCGGATTGTGCCAGTGTCAAAGCGATCAATAACGGTGGGCTCGAGCTACGCGGCCCTTCGCAAAGAATGCCTCGAGGCTGTTCGACAGTGGCCCGGCTGCGAAACGGTCAGCGGCATCCAAATCATCCGGCAAAATGATGGAAGCTTCGCCGTAAAGGTCACGTTGTACGGGACTGCGCCGAGGTATCTGGCCAATCGGGCGATAAAGGCCGTTCAGCGTGAGATGCGCTACCGGTTTCACTTGATCGAGTGAATCGTTGTTGTGGCTCTGCCGCCTGGAGCAGAGCCAGCGATCCGCGTAGGGCGACTAGGACCAAGTCGCGGCGAATTCGAACCCGCACCAGCGGCCTCGCCAGAGTCACGGCGGGGCATTCTAAGCACGGGACCATGGCCCCCGCGCCGGCCCTACGGTCGAGGTGGATACGGGAGAGGCATCGGGATCGCTGCCCAGCAAACCGGACGTAGTTCGATTTCCCTGCGACCCGGCTCTCCAGCGCTTAAGAGCAAATCGCGATAGCCGTCGCGTTTTGAGCCGTACCCAATGACAGGCATCCATATCTCACGGTTCGGCGCTTCCCGATCGCAGTTTGAACTCGCCGACGACGCTAGAAATAGGACCGGGTCGTCAATTGGCACGTGGTCCGGCGCGGTCGACATCGGTTTCCAAGCAAATTCGGCCATAGAGAATCTCCGTGCAAGATTAGCGTGTATACATTGTCGCTAACTTCCAAGGGTTGATTTTTATTGGACAGCGGAATCTGACCGACACCCCTGAATGAAGCGTACCTGCGGACTATCGACGCCTGGAGCGAACTTGCCTGGAGGAGGCCGACGGGCGTAATTCAGGAAGCGGTGGCCGGCGCAGGCGCTCTACGAGGCGAGCCACCGCGCCCGGATCTATATGCCGGCCGTGATGTCGACACCGTACCGCGCGAAGGCAAGCGAGAGCGTGAGGCCGACGAGACTGAAGATCACCACGATCGCTAGGCTGGAGACCGGAGACGTCGCGCGGGCCTCTGCTGCGGCCCTCAAAACTGCGATCATTTGAAATCTTCCCAAGGTCATTCAATTACGGAAGGCTAGCGCGTGATTGTTACCGGCGGATTTCGCGAATTGTTTCCTTTCTGCTTCGCAGGAACCACGCATTGGCCGTTGCAGGCCGGGTAGGGCATCCACAACGCCCGCAAGCCGGACCCGCACCAGCAGGCTCGCCAGAGTCACGCCGGGCCCCATCTAGCGGGTCTTGGGCCGGAGCCCGGTGTCCGGCCGAGTGTGTGCAAATGAGAAGATCTAGGCTCGATTGACACGCGGCTGACACAGCGAGGCGGCTTGTCTCTGCATCAAGTGCGCGTGAGATGTGAGGCCGCTCACATTTGGAAGGCGCGATCTGATTTAACGACGGCGCTCACTCGGTGTCGGGAGAATCGCGATGCTAGTATCCAGCAGCCAGAGCGGGACAAGTATCACGGTGGTCGTTGTACTTCTCGTCATGTTCGCGCTCGCATTTGCGCTCGATCGCTACGTGGAATGGTCGTCGAACGCTCGCTTGGCCGAATTCATGAGCGCAACCGATACTTCGCCAACCCACGCAACTCCGATTCAGCCTCGCAAGGGTTGTAATCAGGGTACAAAGCTTCCACCTGTGGTGCTCTCGCGACCGCTGGACTGATTGTGGACGATCCCTTCCGAAACCCCGTCCAAGCACGATCGCTGGTGTCACCTGCACTTATTGTCCACTGGTCGGGACATTATGGGCGGCTGTCCCGCTAGTCCCAAAACGATGCGCCGCCGGGCTCGAAATACACGTCCCGGCGGCGGCCTGTTCCAGGCTGGGGCTCTATAATTCCCAGTACCTCGCTATCAGCAGGGGTCGTGCCACGGGGAATCAGGGAGTGTTCAAAATTGACCAGCCGCGCATGGTTGCCTGTGATCAACTGGAAGTGGAATGTCGCTTAGTCGTGAGGCTAGCGCCATTTCCGCAGCTGGCTCCAGCGTTCGCCGACCGGACGCTGGGGCCGGTCTGGCCTAACAACCGAAGGCGTGATGTTTCAAAGAACGGTCCCGGCGGGGCTTGGGGGGGCTGATAGGCCGGGACCGTCTGGATCAGACGCCTAGCGGCAGGCACCCAACCATTCCAACGACTCCGGTTCCACGAAGGTTCCAAATTCCTTTGACAACATCAGACGCCGGCCAGCGGCACGTCGGCGCTGTCGACCGGGCGGTACAGCGTGGCGTCAGGACCCGCACCAGCGCCTCGCCAGAGTCACCGCGGGGCAATCTAGCGGCAGCTGTGCCTATGCGATCTTGGGTGGTTGAAGCCCTGGGGAAGTCAGCCACTCATTCATGTGCGAGGCGGTCTCGAGCTGCCGGATCTTCCGGAGCAGCGAGTCCTTGTGGGGACCTGGCAGGGAGATTGGCGGTCTCCGCTTCTAGGCGAGATTTCTCGGCTGCAATCCGATCTTCGAATGTGTGGGGGACGGATCGTCGGCGACGCTGCATGACACACCTCGTGCTTACGGGTCCTAACCGCAGGGTTTGCACTTCCGATGCTAATATGCGGTCGCCCAGCCGTCAGTTCCAAAGTGAACACAAGGAGCCGCTTGACCGCGAATCCCGGCGGGGGTCTGATCCGCGGCCACGGACGAAGAGCTTGCCGATTGTCGGCGTCTGGAGCGTGTATGCCGTGAGGATTCCGGCCGGAATGGCGAAGGCACAGCGGGCGTTCTAAGCGGTGGAGAGACCGCCTTAGCTGGCGGCCTTACTCTTTGCATTCGCGTTCAAAGGGCGAGACACACCTAAACCCAAACTGTCGCCGATAATCCCGGGCGACAGTTTCAAGGTCTCTCAGCTTCGCGATTACTATATCCAGGCTGGCAATCTGGGCTGTGAGACTGGCTTTCTCGGCTGTAATCTCATCCAGGCTTTGGTGGTATCGCTGCATAGTACACCTCACGCAAAAAAAGGGTGTTCCCTCAAAAAATGCCAAAACGCCATTAGTTTGATGTGCTTATAACCGATTTTGTTTCGCAAAAAAGAACATACAAAGACGATCAGTACAATTACGGAATCAAATCGCGCGTCCCCGGGGCGTCCGTATAGAGCGCAGCATCTGAACCCGGCACCAGCGGCCTCGCCATGACTCTGGCGAGGCCTTCAAATGAGCTTCGGGAGCGGGCGCAACTGAGGCGGCCTCAAACTCCAAACGAATGCCTCATCTGGATCACCATGCGCTGTAGAGCGTAGGTGTATTTGCCTTGGGCGTATTGTTGGTCAGCGAAGTAAAGGGCAGCAATAACGCCCGCAGCTATCAGCAATCCCTTCATGAGAAACCTCCAAGGAGTTGACCTGGATTGTCGCGCTTCCGCCGGGGCTCGGCCATGACCCAGATAGGTCAAACAAAAGCGAATGGTCGCGTTCTTTGCCGAACCAGGGCAGCCTCGCAAACGTTTCTAATTCGTCCGCTATCGCTCCTGTTGAATGCCCGTCTTTACTTCCCGGGCCCACGCCAGAGTCACCGCGGGGCCTTCGAGCGAGAGCGAGCGTATCAATGCTTCGTCGGGAAAACGGTGTCGATCTCGATGCCCTCGGAATCTCGCACGACTATCGCGTGTCCGGTATTATCCGCGATCTTTTGGGCGACCGTCATTGCATCCGGGCGGTTGCCGAGCTCCAGAAAGACGATCATCGATCGGTTTTCTTTTGATGGCATCTGCTTTCTCATTCCCGCGCCGCCTCAATTGTCGTTCGCAGCAAAGGGGCGAGTGGCGCCGTCAGCACCTGACACGAAAAGCCCGCAGGTGGTCCATGGTCGGGTGGCCAACTCCCATTCAATCTCCGTCAGCAATTGGCGGATTGCGTCCGTACTGAAACTCTCCAGGGCTTCGTCCAAGTGCGCCCGTAATTCGTCAGGCTGAATCCAACGCTCGGTTGACATGGCGCGACCCGCAATTGGTCAGGCGGAAGCATCAAGCATTCCCAGTCACCTGAATATTCGCCGAGGGCTGGGCATCGATGACTGAGGGTATCTTATGCCCGGCATTTGACATAATTAAATCAGGCAATTCTTCGGAACTACGTTTACCCGCGGTAAATCCGTTTGCAGAAACCGCCTTGACTGTTAAACCTAGCGGAAGCCCGCCAAGGGGGTGGTTGACAGCGCGGCTTCCGGGTCCGCATCAGCGGCCTCGCCAGAGTCACGGCGGGGCATTTTAGCGGCTTGGGCTAGGTGCGATGTCCGCGCCAAGAGGGCCGGGGCCTTACTTCTCGCTGCCCAAGGGTCTGCCGGTAGCCCTGTCAATCCAGTGGACCCGGGAGCAGAGAGGGCATTCAAAGGGTTCTACGCGCTCGCCGCTTTCCTTCTCGGCCAACTTGCGAAACTGCGTCTGAACGGCAACACCGGTATGCGGCAACGGATGACGATCAACTTGTCCATGGATTCATACGCCCCGCCGAAACAGGCATTCCTAACAAGTCACAACTAATCGGCGAACTTAGTGTTCCGGCACTTGAACTCAATTGCGCCACTCCCCAAAAAATCAACTTTGGCCAGTATGGGACATCTGGCGCAGTGGGCTAGCCGATAGGAAGGCGGAGCGTTGTGACTGCCTTCGATGGCATGGCTTCCGATTGCAGTCGGCGCCGTCGGCGAGCCTCAAAATACTTCCTCAGCCAAAGACCCAAATCGGCCGATCGCCGAAGTTGTGCATTGTACAAGATTTGATCGAGATCCTGGAACTGAACGCTTTTGTCTTTCTGCATGGCTTTGCTCTCACGCTGCAGTAAGGGAAAGCACTTTCAGCGACGCTCCACGACGCGAGCGACGGGCTTCTTATGATGTGTCGGCTCAGGTTGTCCGACGGTGGACCAAACAGTTATTGCAACCACCATCGCGGCAAGAACGGTAGCCGTCACCGGGTATCCTTTCGCGCTGACCATGGCTCAGTGCGACAGCTCAAGCTTCCGCATCTCCTGCAAGCGAGCCAGGCAGTAGTCGCGATACAAGGCGTTGATGAAATCCCACATGACCGAATCCCCTCTGGTCCAATGGGGAAAGACTAGGTCGGGTTTGTTTCGGGCCTGCTTCGTGAATACTGGAAAATGGTTTCGCCAAGCGCGGCGCGCGGTCCCTGAGCCGGTCCGGAAGCCAAACGCGCACCAGCGGTCTCGCCAGAGTCATGGTGGGCCTTCCAACGGGCTTGGGCGACCTTATTCGAATGCGACGCCGATCCGTTTTTCTCTTCGCCAAACGATGCGGCATTGCCGTTTGAGCTGATCGCTAGGCACATAGAGCGTGAACGTGTCTGGGATGGAAAGCGGCGTGACAACCTCAAGCGCCGCGCCGGTCTCTGAAATGTTCCTGACCGTGCAATCGATCGCGCCACCGCCAAACTCGATGGTCCCGGTTTTGAGGACGCGGTGACGTGACTTCCCCCGATGCTCGTTCATGAGCAATCCAGATCACGAAATTCCCGCCTGGGAAACACAAATCCACCTCGCGACGCGGGGTCACGGGTGGCAATGCGGATCGGCGCCGTATCCTTGCGGGGGCATCTGTCGGCTGTGTCCGTTGCCGGGGGCTCGTCGTTCAATGCTGCTTGGAGGCGTGTCCTTGCGGGGCATGTGATCTAAGCAGCGATAGGGTGCGCCGCCTTCGGCGACCGTACAATGCACTGGCGCCGGCCTGACAATTCCCGTTTCGCGAGCACCTGAATCGAAAGGGGCCGCTCACGCCGCGGCTCCTACCGGCAAATCTGAAAACAAATTCTGATGAAATAAAACTAGCCCCGGCAACAGTTAGATTAAAGTTTTCCACAGCAATGTGGATTCCGGAATATTACCGTCCGTGGTGCTGACCCGTTCTGTGAGGCCCGGCTTCACTTCACGCTGACGAAGCCGAGGTCACTGATCCAGCAGGTGGCCCGACTTGGCGACCCGATGCTTAGCAAGTGGTATTCGTTCCGGCCGAAGAACAAACTGGTAGCCCCATTAGTATTTTATGGACTCATAAAAATTACTGATGTTTCCGGGCTGCCTTTTGGCGAGCGCGGCGCGGCGAAGATCAATCGCGACCTCGGTCCGACCGAGCGCCCTTCCTATCTCCCTTGGATGAATTTCGGCGGCCCCCATCATTAAAAGCCGCGCGTCGTCTCCGGGAGACCATCGCCTGAATCGTTGGCTTGCCAAGGATGCACCTCATCGATTGCGAGAAGCTTCGGGCGTTTCTCCAGTGGGGAACTTCTCGCCCGCACTAGGGCAGACCGGCCCCAGCGCCGGGGCTGGCGAGCACCGGGGCCGTGTGTGGGAATGCTGCTCGCGCCTAAGCAGCATCCATTTCCAGTTGATCACAGATAGCCATGCCCGGCCGGTCAATTTTGACCACCATCCCAATTTGCCAGAGCGAGTTTCCGAACAAGGACAGCACCGCTCGGGCCGAGGCCTAACGGGGTGATCAGTCCGGCTGCTCGGTGCGGATTGGCAACAACCTTGATAATCCAGCGCGTCGGGGTGCTCGACTCAACTTCCATGACCGAATGAACCAATCCCGCGACGAGCGATCCCTTTACGATCAAGGTTGCTTTTTGGCGGCGATGTTGATGATACCGATAGCGCCGCGCGAGTTTTCGATCAGATGTCTCGAACGTGTGCATATAGACCAAGCTGCACCACGCGAAACGGTTCCGCGATGACCCGCTGGGGAATACTATTCGTGAAGCTCCGACAATCAGCGCGCAACATTCGGCGGCTTAATTAACCTCCTTGGTCATCAGCTGGACCTCACCGGAACATCCGGCCGTCAGCGAAGGTTCGATAC
>NZ_JYMU01000032.1:0-8828 GCF_000938235.1 Bradyrhizobium sp. LTSPM299 | reverse complement strand
GAACTCGGTTCAGTGCAGTGGCCCTGCAACGAGAAGGCGCCGGAAGGCACGCCGATCATGCATATCGGCGGCTTCGTCCGCGGCAAGGGTAAGTTCATCATCACCGAATATATCGCGACCGACGAGCGCACCGGTCCGCGCTTCCCGTTGCTGCTCACCACCGGCCGGATCCTCAGCCAGTACAATGTCGGCGCGCAGACCCGCCGCACCGAGAACGTGGTCTGGCACGCCGAGGACCGGCTGGAGATCCATCCGCACGATGCCGAGCAGCGCGGCGTGCGCGATGGCGACTGGGTGCGGCTGAAGAGCCGCGCCGGCGAAACCACGCTGCGCGCCCTGCTCACCGACCGCGTTGCACCGGGTGTGGTCTACACCACCTTCCACCACCCGGACACGCAGGCCAACGTCATCACGACCGAGTTCTCCGACTGGGCAACCAATTGTCCGGAGTACAAGGTCACCGCGGTGCAGATCTCACCGTCGAACGGTCCATCCGACTGGCAGAAGGCCTATGACGAGCAGGCCCGCCACTCCCGGCGCATCGCGCCGGTGGTGGAGGCCGCGGAGTAGCGATGCGCGATCCCGTCCACAAGGCAAACCGGAAGGTCTGGCGCAACGGCGCGTTCAGCGAGGGTGCGCGCCTGATCCCGGAGGAGACCGCGCTGGCGCTGACCTACAATGGCGGCACCTATGCCGTCATGATGGGTACGCCCGAGGACCTCGCCGATTTTGCCACAGGCTTCAGCCTGAGTGAGGGCATCGTGCAATCGGCCGACGAGATCGAGACGCTCGACATCGTTGAGCTCGATGACGGCATCGAGCTCAGGATGTGGCTCACACCGGAGAAGGCCACGCTGATCGCCCAGCGCCGGCGCAATATCGCCGGCCCGACCGGCTGCGGTCTCTGCGGCATCGACTCCATCACCGAAGCTATCCGGCCGGCCGCGATCGTGCCCGCGGGCCGGTCGTTCTCGCCGCGCGAGATCATGACCGCGGTGGCGGCCGTCGCCCCGCTGCAGGAAATCAATCACCAGACCCGCGCGGTGCATGCCGCGGCATTCTGGACGCCTGGGCGCGGCATCGTGGCGCTGCGCGAGGATGTCGGACGTCACAATGCGCTCGACAAGCTCGCCGGCGCGCTGGCGCGCGACAAGGTCGTGACCAACGAGGGCATGGTGGTGCTGACCAGCCGCGTGTCGGTCGAAATGGTGCAGAAGACCGCGGCGATCGGCGCACCGCTGATGGTCGCGGTGTCGGCCCCGACCGCGCTGGCGCTGCGCACGGCGGATGCCGCCGGTATCACGCTCGCTGCGATCGCCCGCACCGACGGATTTGAGATCTTCACCCATCCGGAACGCGTCACGGGCGCGGTGACCGGCAAGGAGTCCGCTTATGTCGTCGTCGCCTGACAGGCTGGTCTACATGGCAAACCAGATCGGAAAGTTCTTCCACAGCCAAGGTCACGACCGTGCGGTGTCGGGTATTTCCGAGCACATCTGGAAGTTCTGGGATCCGCGGATGCGCAAGCAGATCTTCGCCCATCTCGACGCCGGCGGCGCTGGCCTCGATCCCAACGTGCTCGACGCGCTGCAGAAGCTGAAGCTGCAGGCCTAACCGCCGCCCACGATCGCGTTGAACACCCGCCGCACCTCGCCTTGCGTTTCGCGCAGGCGGGCTTCCAGCGTCGAGAAATCCGGCGAGTCGCCGGCCCGCGCCATCACGCGCAGCAGATCTTCGCCGGCGGCTTCCGGATTGAACTTACCGATCACGCAGAGCCGCAGGATTTGCGTGAGGTCGTGATAGAGCCGCACGGCCGAGCGCAGGATCTCGACCTCGGACTGGCCGAGCAGGCCGAGCTTCGCCGCATGGTCGAGCACCTGCAGCGTCGAGACGCTGAGGATCTCGGGCTTCGCAGCCGCATGCGCGAGCTGGAGATATTGCGCGATGAAATCGACGTCGACCAGCCCGCCCGCGGCGAGCTTAAGGTCCCAGACATCGGCCTCGCCTTTTTCCAGCGCAATGGCGCGCCGCATGTCGGCGACATCGGCGGCGGTGCTCGCCGAATCACGCGGTCGCGTCAGCACGCTGCGGATGATCGCCTCGATCTTCGCGCGGAACTGCGGTGACGCCGAGATCACGCGCGCGCGGGTCAGCGCCATGTGCTCCCAGGTCCAGGCCTCGCGCTCCTGGTAATCGGCAAACGCGTCGATCCGCGAGGCGACCGGACCGGCGCGGCCGGACGGCCGCAGCCGCATATCGACCGCATAGAGCACGCCGTAATTGGTGCGGGTGGTGAACGCGCTGATCAGGCGCTGGGTGAAGCGGGCAAAATACTGCGCGCCGTGCAGCGACCGCTCGCCATCGGAATCCGGTGCCTCGGTGTCGTAGTCGTAGAGTAGGATCAGGTCGAGGTCGGAGGACGCGGTCATCTCGCGGCTGCCGAGCCGGCCCATCGCGATGATCGCGGTCTCCTGCCCGTTGATGCGGCCATATTGCGCGGCGAACTGGTCGGTGACGAGGCCATGCACCGTGTGCACGATGCCCTCGGCAACATCGGCAAAGGCGACACTCGCCTGTTGCGCCGAGACGGTGCCGGAGAGGATCCGGGTGCCGATCAGGAACAGGCTCTCCTGGCCGAACAGCCGCAGGCGGTCGAGGAAATCCTCGTAGGAGGACGCATCCTGCAGCGTCACCGCCAGTCGCTCCGACAGCTCTTTCTTGTCGGGCATCGCGCCGAAGAACCGTGGGTCGATCAGGCCGTCCATGATCTGCGGCTGGCGTGCCAGCATGTCGCCGAGCCGCGGCGCTGCGCCGAGGATCAGCGCCACCAGCGCGACGAGGTCGCGGTTCTGGCTGAGCAGCGAGACCAGCCGCCCGCCGCGCTGTAGCGCACCGAGGAAACGGTCGAACGCTACCACCGCATCGTCGGGGTCCTCGGCATGCGCGAGGCCGTCGATCAGGCCGGGAAGGAATTCCAGGAAGGCCGCGCGCGTCGCTTCCACGCGCAGCGCGCGGTAATCGCCCTCGATCCACTGCTGCACGGTCCCGGCGACCGCGACGGGCTTCTTGAAGCCGAGATTGGCGAGATGGTCGAGCAGGCGGGAGTCTTCGGGCCCGGCGCCGTAATCGGTTTGCGGCAGCGTCGCGGTGCCGGTCGGATCGTCGCCCTCGAACAGCTTGCCGTAATGGCCTTGCACGGTCTTGAGATGACCGAGCAGATCCTTCGCGAACGCCTCGCGATTCTCGTAGCCGAAGAAATGCGCAAAGCGCTCGACCGCATCGGCCTCTTCGGGCAGCGAATGGGTCTGCTCGTCGGCGATCATCTGCAGCCGGTGCTCGACCCGGCGCAGGAACTCGTACGCCGCCGTCAGCTCGTCACGCGCCTCAAAGGTGATCCAGTTGCTGTTGGCGAGGGCATTCAAAGCCTCCAGCGTCGGCCGCACGCGCAGGTCCGGGTGCCGGCCGCCGGCGATCAGCTGCTGGGTCTGGGCGAAGAACTCGATCTCGCGGATGCCGCCACGGCCGACCTTGACGTTATGGCCCTCGACCGAGATCTCGCTCTGGCCACGAAAGGTCTGCATCTGCCGCTTCATGTCGTGGACATCGGCAAGCGCGGCGAAATCCAGGTGCTTGCGCCAGACGAACGGCGCGAGCTCGGCGACCAGCGCTTCGCCAGCCCTGGGGTCGCCGGCGTAGGGCCGCGCCTTGATCATCGCGGCGCGCTCCCAGGTCCGCCCCTCCCGCTCGTAGTAATGCAGCGCGGCGACGGTCGATATCGCGACCTGGGTCGAGGCCGGGTCGGGCCGCAGCCTGAGGTCAACGCGGAACACGTAGCCCTCGCCCGAGCGCTGTTGCAGAATCCGCGCCATCGCCTGTGTCACGCGCACGAAGAACGGCTGCGGTTCGATGTCCTCGGCAAGCGACGTCGCCGCCGGATCGAAGAACACGATCAGGTCGACGTCGCTGGAATAATTCAGCTCACCGGCGCCCATCTTGCCCATCGCGAGCACGATCAGTCCGCTGCCCTCTTCCGGGTGTTCGGGGTCGGCGGCGGTCATCCGGCCGCGGGCAACCTCCTGCCTGAGCAAAAAGCGCAGCGCCGATTGCACCGAAGCCACCGCAACGTCGGTCAGCGCCGCGGTCACCCGCATCACCGGCCAGACGCCGCCGATGTCGCACAGCGCGATCATCAGCGCGGCCTCCGCCTTCAGGCGGCGGAGCAGATGCATGACATCGGCCTCGCTGCCGGCTGAAAACACCGCGCGCGAGGTGTTCTCGATGAGCGCTGCGAGGTGCGACTCCGGGTCGCACGACAGGATCCGGATCAGGCGGGCGACGTCAGCACGCGCCAGTTCGAACAAATAAGGCGAGAACTCGGCGATGCCGCGCAGGATGTCCCGTGCGAAGGGATGCGCCAGCAGCGCGTCGAGCGCAGCCGATTGCGCCGGTTCGAGCTCGGCGAACCAGTCGGTCAGGCGCTGTTCTACGGATGGGGATGCGGCGACACGCGGTCCATCCGCGAACCGCGCGGCCAGACGATGTCGATCCGCGTTTCCCGGCGCGGCGGCATTCATGCCGCCTTCTGTGGCACATCCTGCGTTTGAGCCGCAAGCCTGTCACTGCCGCCGACGCGCACCGGCAGCACCAGCGTCGCGACCAGGCCGGGGTGCGCATCGCCGAACCGGAGCTCGCCGCCATGGAGCGTGGCGACGGCCGAGGCCAGGCTGAGGCCAAGACCGGACCCGGGCAAGGTGCGGCTGGCCTCGAGCCGCACAAAGCGCTCCACCGCGTGCTTGCGATCGCCCTCGGGTATGCCGGGACCGTGGTCGGTGACGCTGAGTAGGACTTGGTTGCCCTCGCGCCGCGCCTCGATCAGGATTTCCCGTGCCGCGGCGTTCAGCGGCTGGACGGCATCGGGCTTGCCGTATTTGATCGCGTTCTCGACCAGATTGGCGACGGCCTGGCTGATCAATTCGCGGTTGCCGTGGATCGGCGCCGGAGCGGCCTTCACCCGCAGCGTCATATCGTCGTCCTCGGCAAGCGGCTCGTAGAGCTCGTGGATGCCGTTGGCGACGTCGGCGGCGTCGAAATCGTCCATGTTGCCGCGGGCCTGGCCGGATTCGGCGCGCGCGATCATCAGCAGCGCATTGAAGGTGCGGATCAGGCCGTCGGATTCCTCAATCGTGCGCTCCAGCGCCGCGCGATAGTCGGCCTCGCCGCCGGACCTCGCCAGCGCCTCCTCGGCGCGATTGCGCAGCCGCGTCAGCGGTGTCTTGAGGTCATGGGCGATGTTGTCGGAAACCTCCTTCAGGCCCATCATCAGCGCCTCGATGCGCTCCAGCATGGCATTGAGGTTTTCCGCTAGGCGGTCGAGTTCGTCACCGCTGCGGCCGACCGGAAGCCGACCGGACAGGTCCCCCGCCATGATGCGCTTGGTGGTGCCGGTCATTGCGTCGATCCGGTGCAGCACGCGGCGGGCGACGAAGATGCCGCCGCCAATGCCGAGCACGACGACGACCAGGATCGACCATTGCGCGGCCTTGGCGACGATCCCGAACATCCGTCGCCGTTCCTCGAGATCGCGGCCGACCAGCAGGCGGAAGCCGTTGGCCATCTGGGTGACACGCACTAGCGCGCGATGGTCGGTATTGTCCTGATCGTCGAGCCGCCGGTAGGCGGTCTCGGACCAGCCCTCCGTGCCTATCACGCCCGGCGCCAGCGAGCCGACATTGCCGGCAAGCGCCTGCCCATTCGGCGCCGTGACCAGATAGAGGTTGGCACCCGGGCGCAGCGCGCGGTTGCCCATAGTGAACAAGAGGCCGCTCAGGCCGCGGCGATTATAGATGCCGGTGATCTCGCCGATCTCGGCGTTCACGGTGGTGGTGATCTGCTCGGTGATCAGCCGCCGCGTGTTCCAGGCGAAATAGGCCAGCAGCGAGGCGGCAAACAGCGCAAACAAAAGCAGATAGACCAGCGTCAGCCGAAACGCCGTGGTGCGGATCAGTTTACCGAATGCCGTCACGGATCACATATCCAATCTGAGCGCTGCGTCCTGCTATCACTGACCGTCGTCACTGTTTTATTTCCTTTATTTCAATGAACTATCTTCATCTACCGTCGTCTGACTTCGCTGAAGATCGCTCAACGCCGGCCGGTTTTGGCGAAATACTGGTAAATTGACGCCACTCTCCCTTCTAAAGTATCCGTGACGGTCATACATCCAAAGCAGGTCGATTTTGGAACAACTGATCATCACGACCGAGCATCCGTGACGGTAAGTGGTAAGCGGAAGGGGAACGTTAAAGTGGCACTCAATTCGAACCAAGTTAAATCCCTGCAAGCTGGCGTTCATGCGGACGGTGGGGGGCTTTATCTGGTGGTGCGCGAAAGCGGCGATCGGGTGTGGGCCTTCCGCTTCACTGACCTCGAGGGCAAGCGGGCGCAGATGGAGTTCGCCAGGGCTGGCGACCGCGACGGCGCAAGCGGTGACGTTCTGACCCTAAGCAGCGCGCGCGAGAAGGCGCGCGACTATAAGGTCGCGTTGAAGCGCGAGGGCATCGATCCGCGCGTCAAGAAGCGGGTCACCGCTCAGGGCAGCAAGACGTTCAAGGAGTTTGCCGAGGAGCAGTATCCTGATTGGTGCCGAGGGTTGTCTGAAGAGGAGTTGAAGCAGTGGCAGCGCTCCATCCGGGACGTGCCGAGCCTGCACGACAAGAAGCTCCAGGAGATCACTACCGAGCACGTGCTGGAGGCGCTCAAGGCGATCTGGACCGTGAAGCCGGTCACAGCGTCGCGGACGCGCCAGCGGATCGAGCGGCTGATGGACGCTGCCAAAGCGTTGAGACTGCGCACGGGCGAGAACCCAGCCGCATGGCGCGGCAACCTCAAGCATCTGCTGCCGTCGCCCCGCAAGCTGAATCGCAAGAAGGGGCATCGGTCAGCGCCATACACGAAGATGCCGGGAATGATGACAGGGCTGCGCTATGATCCCGGCAACTCCGCGCGCTGCACAGAAGTCGGCATCCTCACCGTGTCGCGGAGCCAAGAAATCCGGCTGATGGAGTGGACGGAGCTCGACTTCGAAGCAAGGACGTGGATGGTTCCGGCTGAGAAGATGAAGATTAAGGGCGAGCTAGAGCCGAAGCCGCACCTCGTCCCGTTGTCAGATCAGGCCATCGAGATCATCCAATCGATGCCGCGCACGGACAAGTACGTGTTCCCCTCCGACCATGCGGAGGAACATCAGCCGTTCCGGGCGAACGCGCTTGTTGGGGCCATCGAACGCACTGCCGTCAAATCCACCATGCATGGTTGCCGCACGAGCTTCCGAAATTGGGGCGCTGACAACAACGAGCACAATTTCCGCCGCGAAGTGCTCGAGTTCTGCCTGTCACACCGTATCGGCGATGAGGCAGAACTTTCGTATTGGGACAGCGAGATGATCAAGCGACGCCGCGAGGTGCTCCAGGCGTGGGCTGACTTCATCAAGCCGCCCAAGGATACGTCGAGCGAGCAGCAACCCGAAAGAAAGCGGCAAAAGCTCAATCTCGTCGCCTAACGAGGCGCACAAAGATTTCAGCGAGCAACCTTCAGCATGTGGTGTCAGCTCAGTGCCGCTTTCTCTTCGCAAGGCACCCCAACTGACCATTTTAACATCTTGATATTTCGGTAAGAGCCGCCGTTCGTATGCAGGCGGCCCATAGGCTCAAATCCTGAATCTGTGACCTTCAGGTTATGAGCCTAACGAGCTACCGGGCTGCTCCATCCCGCGCCACCAAGTATCGAACCTTCGCTGACGGCCGGATGTTCCGGTGAGGTCCAGCTGATGACCAAGGAGGTTAATTAAGCCGCCGAATGTTGCGCGCTGATTGTCGGAGCTTCACGAATAGTATTCCCCAGCGGGTCATCGCGGAACCGTTTCGCGTGGTGCAGCTTGGTCTATATGCACACGTTCGAGACATCTGATCGAAAACTCGCGCGGCGCTATCGGTATCATCAACATCGCCGCCAAAAAGCAACCTTGATCGTAAAGGGATCGCTCGTCGCGGGATTGGTTCATTCGGTCATGGAAGTTGAGTCGAGCACCCCGACGCGCTGGATTATCAAGGTTGTTGCCAATCCGCACCGAGCAGCCGGACTGATCACCCCGTTAGGCCTCGGCCCGAGCGGTGCTGTCCTTGTTCGGAAACTCGCTCTGGCAAATTGGGATGGTGGTCAAAATTGACCGGCCGGGCATGGCTATCTGTGATCAACTGGAAATGGATGCTGCTTAGGCGCGAGCAGCATTCCCACACACGGCCCCGGTGCTCGCCAGCCCCGGCGCTGGGGCCGGTCTGCCCTAGTGCGGGCGAGAAGTTCCCCACTGGAGAAACGCCCGAAGCTTCTCGCAATCGATGAGGTGCATCCTTGGCAAGCCAACGATTCAGGCGATGGTCTCCCGGAGACGACGCGCGGCTTTTAATGATGGGGGCCGCCGAAATTCATCCAAGGGAGATAGGAAGGGCGCTCGGTCGGACCGAGGTCGCGATTGATCTTCGCCGCGCCGCGCTCGCCAAAAGGCAGCCCGGAAACATCAGTAATTTTTATGAGTCCATAAAATACTAATGGGGCTACCAGTTTGTTCTTCGGCCGGAACGAATACCACTTGCTAAGCATCGGGTCGCCAAGTCGGGCCACCTGCTGGATCAGTGACCTCGGCTTCGTCAGCGTGAAGTGAAGCCGGGCCTCACAGAACGGGTCAGCACCACGGACGGTAATATTCCGGAATCCACATTGCTGTGGAAAACTTTAATCTAACTGTTGCCGGGGCTAGTTTTATTTCATCAGAA